>JAEZMP010000553.1 GCA_023442215.1 Pseudomonadota bacterium | reverse complement strand
ACACCAACGGCCCCGGCAGCCGCCATCCGAAGCGCTACATGGACGTCGAGGACCTGCTCGCCGCCGGTGTGGACGTCGTGATCGGCGTGGTGGAGACCCATGGCCGCACCGAGACCGCCCGCCTCGTGGAAGGGCTCGAGATCGTTCCGCGCCGCCGCGAGGCCTACAAGGGCCGCGTCCTCGAGGAGATGGACCTCGACGCCCTCCTCGCCCGGCGGCCGGCACTCGCCCTCGTCGACGAGCTTGCCCACACCAACGGCCCCGGCAGCCGCCATCCGAAGCGCTACATGGACGTCGAGGACCTGCTCGCCGCCGGCATCGACGTCTACACCACGCTCAACATCCAGCATGTCGAGAGCCTGAACGACGTGGTGGCGCAGATCACCCGCGTGCGCGTGCAGGAAACCGTGCCCGACCACGTGCTGGAGGCCGCGGACGACATCGAGGTGGTCGATCTGGCACCCGCGGACCTGATCGGCCGGCTCAACGAGGGCAAGATCTACCTGCCCGGCACGGCCGAGCGGGCGGTCGCCAACTTCTTCACCGTCGGCAACCTGACGGCCCTGCGCGAACTCGCGCTCCGCCGCACCGCCGAACGCGTCGACGACCAGCTCCTCACCCACATGCGGGCCCATGCCATCGACGGGCCGTGGGCCGCGGGCGAGCGCGTCATGGTCTGTGTCAGCGAGGACCCGCGCAGCGCGGCGCTGGTGCGCTCTGCCAAGCGCCTGGCCGACCGCCTCCGGGCGCCATGGACGGCGCTCTATGTCGAGGGACGCCGCAGCCACGCCCTCGACGAGGCCGCCCGTGACCGCATCGCCGATGCCCTTCGTCTCGCCGAGCACCTCGGCGGCGAGGCCGAGATCCTTCCGGCCGGCGACGGGCGCATCGCCGACGACGTGCTTGCCGCCGCGCGCAGCCGCAACGTCACCCACATCGTCATCGGCAAGTCGAACCGCTCGCGATGGTTCGAGATCCTGCACGGCTCCGTCGTGCATGAGCTGGTGCGCGGGGCCGGCCAGATCAGCGTGCACGTCATCGCCGGCGAGCCCGCCAGCGGCCCGGCGGCACCGGCGCTAACCCGCGCGCGGCCGGCCGAGCGGCCGGGCTTTCCCTATGCCGTGGCCGTCGCCGCCATAGCGGCGGCGCTCGTGGCCGGCCGGCTGTCGCAGAGCCTCGTCGGCATCGAGAACATCGACCTGATGTTCCTGACGGCGATCATCGCCGTCGCGGTCCGCTTCGGGCTGATGCCTGCGCTGTTCGCGACCGTGCTCGGCTCGCTCGCCTACAATTTCTTCTTCCTGCCGCCGCTCTACACGCTGACGATCGCGGACCCGACCAACATCCTCACCTTCGCGATCTTCACGGCGCTCACCCTCGTCGTCTCGAACCTCGCCGGGCGCGCCCGAGCGCAGGCCGTGGCCGCGCGCGGCCGCGCCCGCACCACCGAGGCGCTCTATTCGTTCTCCCGCAAGCTCGCCGCCGTCGGCACCCTGGACGACCTCTTGTGGGCCACCGCCTACCAGATCGCCTCGATGCTCAAGGTGCGCGTGGTGGTGCTGCTTTCCGACGAAAGCGGCTTCTCGGTGCGCGTCGGCTACCCGCCGGAGGACATGCTGGACCCGGCCGACGTCGCCGCGGCGAAGTGGGCGTTCAAGCACGACAGCCCGGCCGGCCGCGATTCCGACACGCTGCCGGGGGGCAAGTGGCTGTTCCTACCGCTTCGCACCGGCCGCGGCGCCCTCGGCGTCGTCGGGCTCGATCGCGACAAGCCGGGACCGCTTTTGACCGGAGAGCAGCGCCGGCTGACCGAAGCGCTGATCGATCAGGCCGCCCTCGCCATCGAACGCATCCGGCTCGTCGCCGACATCGAGGCGGCCCGTCGCGCAGCGGAAGCCGACAGGCTGCGTCAGGCGCTGCTCAGCTCGATCTCCCACGACCTCAGGACCCCGCTCGCCTCGGTCATGGGCGCCGCAGGCACGCTCGCGGACTTCACCGCCGTGCTGACGGACGACCAGCGCGCCGAGCTCGTCGCCACCATCCAGGAGGAAGCCGAGCGGCTGAACCGCTTCATCGTCAACCTTCTGGACATGACGCGGCTCGAAGCCGGCGCCGTCGTGCCGCGGCTCGCCCTGAACGATCCGGGCGAGATCGTCGGCGCCGTGGCGGCGCGCGCCGCGAAGCTGCCGGGCCGGCACAAGATCGACGTCTCGCTGGCGCCGCGGCTGCCGATGGTCGAGGTGGACCCCGTGCTGATGGAGCAGGCGCTGTTCAACCTGATCGACAATGCCGCCAAGTTCGCGCCGGAAGGCTCGCCGATCGCCGTGCAGGGTGCGGTCGACGGCCGCCAACTCGTCCTCCAGGTGATCGATTGCGGCCCGGGCATTCCCGAAGCGCATCTGGAGCAGGTGTTCAGCAAGTTCTACCGGCTGGAGAAATCGGACCGCGTCCGCGCCGGCACCGGCCTCGGCCTTTCGATCTGCCGCGGCTTCGTCGAGGCCATGGGCGGGTCGGTCTCGGCGGAGAACCGCCGCGACCGGGAGGGCGCGGTGTTCACCATCCGCCTGCCGGTGCCCGCCGCACCGCGTCGGCTCGACGCCGAAACGCGCGACTGATCGCGGCGGGCGTTGCCCCGCCGGCCACTGTGGTTTCCGCCCGCGACGGGGATGCGATAGGATCGCCGGCCCCACTCCCGGGCGCCTCGGCCGGACAGACCGGCCGGGAAAGCCCCCGCAGCCAGGTTCACAAGATGTCCGCAAGCCCGATCCGGATCCTGGTGGTGGACGACGAGCCGCCGATCCGCCGCCTGCTGCGGGTCGGCCTCGGAACCCAGGGCTATACTGTCGTCGAGGCGCCCGACGGCCGAAGTGCGCTCGAAAGTGCGAAGGCCGAGCCCCCGGACCTGGTGCTGCTCGATCTCGGCCTGCCCGATATCTCCGGCCACGACCTCCTGAAGCGCTGGCGGGAAGAGGCCGCGGCGTTCCCGATCGTGATCCTGTCGAGCCGGAGCGACGAGGCCGGCATCGTCGGCGCGCTCGACGACGGCGCGGACGACTACGTGACCAAGCCGTTCGGCATGAACGAGCTGGTGGCCCGCATCCGCGCCGCCCTGCGCCACCGGCTTCAGGCCGCCGGCGAGAAGCCGCTGTTCCGGACCGGTGACCTGTCGGTCGACCTCGTGCGCCGCATCGTCCGCGTCAAGGGCGAGGAGGTGAAGCTCTCGCCGAAGGAATACGACATCCTGCGGCTTCTGGTGCAGCACGCCGGCAAGGTGCTGACCCACACCTACTTGATGCGCGAGGTCTGGGGCGCCGCCTACGACGTGCAATATCTTCGGGTCTATGTGCGCCAGATCCGGCAGAAGATCGAGGAGACCCCGGAGCAGCCGGTCTATCTGAGAACGGAAACCGGCGTCGGCTACCGCCTGCGCGAGGCCGACTGAGCGGTATCGCGGCCGGCACTGTTCCGCAGAGAGTTCCCGGCCGGGAGATCAGGCCGGTCCGGAGGACACTGTCTCGGAGGATCCGGTCTTGGACATCGCTTCCCCTTCGGCCTCCGACGGGGGCTCCTGCACCGGCGAGGCGGCGCAATAGACGTCGTAAAGCACCTCAAGCACCCGCCGCGCCGGCTCGCTCGCGACCGAATACCAGATCGTCTGGCCGTCGCGCCGGCCGCGCACCAGGCCGTCCTTGCGCAACAGCGCGAGATGCTGGGAAACGGTGGAATCGCGCAGGTCGAGGAAGTCCGCGAGCTGGCCGACGGAACACTCCCCTTCCACGAGGCGGCAGAGGATGAGCAGCCGGTGGCGGTTGGCGAGCGACTTCAGGAACTCGCTCGCCTCCTCTGCGGCAAAGCTCATCGCGGCGGCGTCTTTGGTCATGGAAAAGCTCACGGACGGTTCACGCACAATCGCGGGATATGGGGGCCCGAAACCGGCATTTTAATGTACGGATTTTCGAATATTGGAATTTTCGTCCATCTCGTCCCGATTCAGAGGCTGATCCGACGCGATCACAGCAGCCGCATCACCACCACGCCGGCGAGGATCAGCCCCGTTGCGGCATAGCGCGCCGGCCCGACCCGCTCGTGCAGCACGAGGGCGCTGATCGCGGTGGCGAACAGGATCGAGGTTTCCCGCAGCGCCGAGACGACCGCGATCGGGCCGTGCGCCATCGCCCAGAGTGCGACGCCGTAGGAGCCGAGATTGCAGAAGCCGCCGATGACCGTGATCTTCGGCTGGGCGCGCAGGGCATGGGCCAGCGCCCGCCCGCGCCGGAGCCCGACCAAAGCGAGCATCGGCACGGCCGTCAGCATGAAGATCCACAGGGTATAGCCGGCCGGGCTGCCGGAAATCCGCACGCCATGGCCGTCGATCAGGGTGTAGGTCGCGATCATGGCGGCATTCGCGAAGGCGAAACCGATCGCCGCCCGCGCGTTGCCGGAGGCGCGGGCACGGCCGGCCACCATGCCGAGCACGCCCGCGCAGATCAGCACCACGCCGGCCCAGGTGGCGGGCGCGAGCCGCTCGCCGATCAGCGGGCCGCTCGCGAGCGCCACCAGCAGCGGCGCCGTGCCGCGCATCAGCGGATAGGCGAGGCTCATGTCGCCGGCCCGGTAGGCGGCGGCGACCAGCAGGAAATAGAGCGTCTGCGCCACGACCGAGGTCGCGAGGAAGGGCCAGCTCGCCGGATCGGGCGGCGCCACGAACGGAAGCGCCAGCGCCGCCATGGCCGCGGAGCCGACCGCGACCAGTGCGGTCGCGATCTCCGTGTCGGCGCCGGATTTCACCAGCGTATTCCACGTGGCGTGGAGCAACGCACCGCACAGGACGAGGACCATCACGCTGACAGGCACGCGGCAACACTCCTGGCTGGCTTCGGGGGCGGGCTGTCGTGACGAGATTGCGGTGCGGACTTGTGGGGGTGGACTTATGGGTGCGGACTTACGGGGGCGGACTTGCGGGGTGGGCGATACCGGGAGGCCGAGCCGTCAGCGGTGCAGCGGGCGGTTGGATGACCGGCCGGTCATGCCACTGCCGTTATTGATCCGGATACTCGCCTCCTGACCGCTTCGCAACACAGGAACAGGGCCATGATCGCTCAGATCGTGCATCGCATGCGCCGTTTGCCGAGCCGTGCCGAACTGATGGCGGACGACATCATCCACATCATCGGCCTCTCGGCGGGTGGGGCGGGCGCGATCACCGCGATCGTGATGGCCGCGCTCGGCGGCCGGCCCATCGAGATCGTCGGTGTCTCCGTCTATGCGGTGGGCCTGATCGCGATGCTGTGCTGCTCGGCCATCTACAACATGGCGCGGTCGAGCCCCCGGCGCGAACTGCTGTCGCGCTTCGACCAGGCCGCGATCTTCCTCATGATCGCCGGCAGCTACACGCCGTTCACCCTCGTCGGGCTCGACGGCGCATGGGCCTTCTGGCTGATGGCGACGGTGTGGACCGGCGCGTTGTTCGGCGCCGTCGCCAAGTTCTTCCGCCCGCGCTGGTTCGAGCCCCTGACGATCCCGCTCTATCTCGCGCTCGGGTGGACCGTCGTGGTCGCCATCGGTCCGCTTGCGACGGCGCTCGGGACGACGACGCTGGTCCTGCTCGCGGTCGGGGGCGTGCTCTACACCGTGGGCGTGATCTTCCACGTCTGGGAACGTCTGCCGTTCCAGAACGCGGTGTGGCATGCCTTCGTGCTTGCGGCGGCGGCTGTGCACTACGCCGCCGTGATGGGCGGCGTGGTACTGCGGCCGCTTTAAGACGAGGCCCTTGCGGCGTGGAAGCCCGTTGAAGTCGCGTCGCCCAACACGCATCCTCCCCAAATCGAAGCGCCGTACCGCGGTCCGCCGGACCCCGGCTTGAGAGGCGCTGGAGGGAGCACCCGCATGGAAGACCTGTCCCGTCGTACCCTGCTCGCGATCGGCGCCGTCGGCGGCGTGGCCATGGCGGCCGGCGCGGCCGAGGCGGCCTCGTTCGGCAATCCGGACGAGCCGGCGGAGGGCGCGATCAACGCCAACCCAGCCGCCCTTTCCGATCCCGGCCCGCACAACTCCGCGCTCGAGGCACAGCTTCCGACGCTGCAAAGCCCCCCGCCCACCGACGTCGGCGACATGCCGATGATGTGGTCGTCGTTCAACATCATGCCGCGGCGCATTCAGGCCGGCGGCTGGGCCCGCCAGATCACGGCCGCCGACTTCCCGGCGTCCAAGGCCGTCTCCGCCGTCGACATGCGCCTCGGCCCGGGCGGCATCCGCGAACTGCACTGGCACCTCGCGGCCGAATGGGGCCTGATGACCAAAGGGCGCTGCCGGGTGACGGCGCTCGACCAGTACGGTCACGCCACGGTCCAGGACGTCGGCCCCGGCGACCTCTGGTACTTCCCCTCCGGCTGCCCGCATTCGCTGCAGGGCATCGGCCCGGAGGGCTGCGAATTCCTGATCGTGTTCGACGACGCCTACCAGTCGGAATTCAACACGCTGCTCGTCACCGACTGGATCGCCCACACCCCGCCGGAGATCCTGAGCCAGAATTTCGGCGTGCCGGCGGATACGTTCAAGAACATCCCGCTGCACGATCTCTGGATCTTCCAGGGCAAGGAGCCCGGGCCGCTCGCCGCCGACCAGGCGGCGGTCGCCTCGGCGGGAGCGCCCGCCGAACCCTTCACGTTCTCGCTGACGGCCACCAAGCCGGTGAAGCAGAACGAGTGGGGTTCGATCCAGCTCGCCGATAGCCGGACCTTCAAGCTGTCGAAGACCATCGCCGCCGCCATCGAGACGATCAAGCCCGGCGCGATGCGGCAGATGCACTGGCATCCGAATGCCGACGAATGGCAGTACTGGATCAAGGGGCGGGGCCGGATGACGGTCTTCAATGCCGGCCCGCGGGCGCAGACCTTCGATTTCGGCCCCGGCGACGTCGGTGTCGCGCCAAAAAGCCAGGGGCACTACATCCAGAATACCGGCGACGAGGATGTCCAGGTTCTGGTGATCTTCAAGGCGCCGGAATATCAGGAGGTCGACCTGTCCGACTGGCTGACCCACACGCCGCCGGAGCTCGTCGCGCAGCACCTCAACATCGACCCGGCCGTTCTCGCCCGCTTCCCGCGCGGACAGCTCGGCATCAGGCCGGCGGGCTGAGCCGCCGGCCCGGATCGAAGCGTTTCACGCAGCGCGTGCCGGGAGGATCACTTCCCGGCGTTCGCCTTCATCTTCTGCAGGGCCTGGGCGCAGCCGACGCTCATGGCCTTGGCATTCGCCTTGAGACAGGCCATCAGGCGGCCCTCTCCGGGCGGAACGCCGGGGCAGAGCCGCTCGATGTCGGCCTTGCAATACTTGATCAGATCGTTCTGCTGCTGCGCCAGCGACGGCGTGGCGAGAAGCACCGTAGACATCAGGGTTATCGCAACGACAGGAAGACGCATTTTCCGCAACCTCTGCTCGTGTCTCGGATGGTATCGACGCGCCAGGCACTGTGTTCGCCCGCCGCGCGTGCGCCAATGACTTATATTGGTCGGAACCGCCGCGCGACACATCCGCCGTCAACACGGACGCCCGTTGTACGTTCAATGCGGTGCCGTCGTCTCCGGCAGGTCCTTGTCGTGGCGGGCAAAACGGTCGACCATGGTGGCGCTCGCCTCGTTGAGGCCGCGCACCTCCACATCCGCACCGGCCTTGCGCAGTTTCAGCACCGCCTTGTCCAGCGCGCCGATCGCCGTGATGTCCCAGAAATGCGCGCGGCTCACATCGATCACCACCGTCCGGAACGGCTGGTCGAGATCGAGGCCGCGCAGGAACACCTCGGCGGACGCGAAAAAGATCTGGCCGGACACCATGTAAGTCACACGCTCTCCCGCCTCGTCGACCGCGGCCGCCACGTGGACGAGCCGGGCCACCTTTCCGGCGAAGAACACGCCGGAGAGCAGCACCCCCACCAGCACGCCGACGGCGAGATTGTGGGTGGCCACCACCGTGATCACGGTTGCCAGCATCACGACCGAGGACGAGCGCGGATTGATGCGCAGATCGAGGATCGAGCGCCACGAGAACGTGCCGATCGAAACCATGATCATCACCGCCACCAGTGCCGCCATGGGAATGATGCGCACGAAATCGTCGAGCAGCAGGATCAGCACCAGCAGAAAGGCCCCCGCGACGAAGGTGGAGAGCCGCCCGCGCCCGCCGGAGGTGACGTTGATGACGGACTGACCGATCATCGCGCAGCCGCCCATGCCGCCGATCAGCGCCGATGCGATGTTGCCGGCGCCCTGGCCGACGCATTCCTGGCTCTTGTTGCTCAAGGTGTCGGTCATGTCGTCGACGATCTGCGCGGTCAGCAGCGACTCCAGAAGACCGACCGCCGCCAGCGTCAGCGAATAGGGCAGGATGATCCGCAGCGTCTCCAGCGTCAGCGGCACCTGCGGCAGGGCGAACATCGGCAGGCTGGACGGCAGTTCGCCGAGATCGCCCACCGTGCGCAGCTCGATCCCGCTCCACCATGAGAACAGCGTGAGCGCGGCGATCGCGACGAGCGGCGAGGGAACCGCCTTGGTGACGAACGGCAGGAGATAAATGATCGCAAGGCCGGCGGCGATCATCGGATAGGTCGGGAGCGGCACGCCGATCAGCTCGGGCAGCTGCGCGAGGAAGATCAGGATGGCGAGCGCATTGACGAAGCCGATGATGACGGAGCGCGAGACGAACCGCATCACGCGCCCGATCCTGAGCGCGCCTGCGGCGATCTGGATGAGGCCCATCAGGATGGTCGCCGCGAAGAGATATGGCAGGCCGTGATCGCGCACGAGGCTCACCATCACCACAGCGGTGGCGGCGGTCGCGGCGGAGATCATGCCCGGCCGGCCGCCGACGACGGCGGAAACGCAGGCGATGGCGAACGAGGCGAACAGCCCGACCTTGGGATCGACGCCGGCAATCGCCGAGAACCCGATGGCTTCGGGAATGAGGGCGAGCGCGACGACGATACCGGCCAGCACATCGCCACGGATATTGCACAGCCACTCGCGGGCGTAGCGGGAGGAAACAGTCATGAGAGGAGGGGAAACTTCGCAAACGGGGAGCGTCCGCCGCATGCGGCGTGAAGGACGACTGCTCTGACCGTGCGTTGTCCGGCGGATCGGCGGCCGGAAGAGCCACCCGGGCTTGCACCGGGTCCAGGCGAATAGGACTTGACCTAGATCAAATTCCCCGGAGGCGCAACCGTTGCACCGACCCGGCGCACCATACGCGGGCGGAGCGAGCACGAACGGTGCCGGCTTGGTCTGGACGACGGGAGGACGAAGAGCGGGAAAGACGAGGCCGAGTCGGTGGCCGAAATCGCAGGATCGGGGAAACCACGCGATTGTGATGGTGCGCAATTGTGATGGTAGCGGAGGAGGGACTCGAACCCCCGACACGCGGATTATGATTCCGCTGCTCTAACCAGCTGAGCTACTCCGCCATCGGACAGCGCGGTTGATCGGTCGAGGACCGTCAACGCCCGCTGCCAAGCGACGGTGGGATATAGAAAGTCCGGTTCCTCCGTGTCAAGCCGGGAAAACGGCTTGCGACGCTCGAGGCCGTGGAACGTCCGGAAAGTCTGCCACCGGGCGGTGGGTGACGCATGTGGCCACCGCTTCCGTGTCCGCAAAGCCCGACGGCCTCGCCGGGCTGGGCGGACTGCCCTCCACCGGCCGCCGCCCCTCTGGCGCCGTGGCCCCGGTGACACTACTTTATGCAGCGGCAATCGCACGTTCCGTACCGCGGCTTGCCGGTCCGACGGTTTCCACCCGCCTTCCGCAACCCGGTGTCCAGCCGCGGAGGATGGGCCGGATCCGAGATCCCGCGGAAATCCACAGAAGGCAGCGACCGCGCTGCCGCCGCGGCTCGACCGCCCTCGCATGCGGGAGCCGCCGCGTGCTGCGGGAACGTCCCCGCCCCGAAAGGCGGATGGACACGCCGCCGCCCGGCCGAGAAATCCGCGACGCCATGCGGGCGCCGCACCCCATATCAGGAGGATCGCGACCATGTCTCTCGCCAGCAACCGTTTCTCGGTCTCGTCGCTCTCCGACATGCTGCTGAAGAAGCTCTCGCTGCCCCGCGCGGCCGATGCGCTGCCCGGCCGCGACGAGGCGATCGCGCCGCCCGAGACCCACCTCGTCAACGGCCGCGCCGTGGCCGGCCCCTATCCCGAGGGCATCGAGACCGTCTATCTCGGCCTCGGCTGCTTCTGGGGCGCCGAGCGTCTGTTCTGGCAGTTGCCGGGCGTGTGGGTAACCGCGGTCGGCTATGCCGGCGGCACGACGCAGAACCCGACCTATCACGAGGTCTGCAGCGGCCTCACCGGCCACACCGAGGCGGTTCTGGTCGCCTACGATCCGAAGCTGGTTCCGTTCGAGCGGATCCTCGCCACGTTCTTCGAGGCCCACGACCCGACCCAGGGCATGCGCCAGGGCAACGACATCGGAACGCAATATCGCTCTGCGATCTATACCACCACGCCGGAGCAGGCGGCCGCCGCCGAGCGCGCCGTCGAAGCCTACGGCAAGGCCCTTGCCGCGCGCGGGCTCGGTCCCGTCACCACCGAAGTCGCGCCGGCCGGGCCGTTCTATTTCGCCGAGGATTATCACCAGCAATATCTTGCCAAGAATCCGAACGGCTATTGCGGGCTGAAAGGCACGGGCGTCTCCTGTCCGCTGCCGGACCCCGCGAACGCCGGGGCCTGACAAAAGGCCCTCCCACGCCGGATCGGGCGCGCGGCAGCGAAGCGGAGGACACGATGGCGTCGCGGTTGAAGCGTCGGGAGCCGGTGGTCGCAGG
This sequence comes from Pseudomonadota bacterium, assembly GCA_023442215.1. Classification (GTDB taxonomy): domain Bacteria; phylum Pseudomonadota; class Alphaproteobacteria; order Rhizobiales; family Segnochrobactraceae; genus Pseudoxanthobacter. The sequence continues at coordinate 4,645 of JAEZMP010000553.1, read as the reverse complement.
ATTCATCCGGCTTCTGAGGCGCGAACTGAAGGCGGTCGACGCGGCGCTCCGCGACGAGGAGGAAACGCCCGAGGAGCGGACCCACATCGCCCGGCGCCGGTTGAAGAAGGCCCGCAGTCTGGTGGCGGCGCTGGCGCCCGCGATCGGGCGGCGCGTGGCGGACCGCGAACGCCGCCGGCTTCGCGACGCCGCCCGCCTGCTGTCGCAGAGCCGGGACGCCGATGTGGCCGTGAAGACGGTCCGGGATCTCATCGTCTACGGCGGGGACGAAGCGGCCGGGCCGCTCGAGCGGCTGCTCGCCGTTCTTGAGGCACGCGCCGCGGAAGCCAGGACCCGATCCTCCCCGCTCGAGCCGGCAGGCGAAGAGGTCCGCCGCGCGATCGAGATCATCGAGACGCTGGCCGCAAAGTCGGACGGCGATGCAAAAGGGGAAAAACACCCCGGCGAGAAACGCCTGCGCAAGGCCCTCGGCAACGCCTACGATGCCGGCCGCGAGACCATGGCCGTCGCCATGGAGAACTCGAAAGCCGAGGCCTTCCACGAATGGCGCAAGGCGGTGAAGCACCGCGCGCACCTCACCGGCTTCGCTGCCCGGCGGCTCGCTGCCGCCTCTCCTCCGGTGATCACGGCGCTCGATCGGCTTGGAGACATCCTGGGCGATGCCAATGACCTTTCGGTCGTCGAGGAGATCGTCGCCGGAGAGCCGGAGATCGTCGGAACCCCGAGCGAAGCTGCCATCGTGATCGGTGTGATCACCCGTCGCCGCGAGGAACTGCGCGCCCAGGCCTTCGTCCTCGGTGAGGCCTTGTTCGGCCAGGGTCCGCGGCGCTTCCGCCGCGGCCTGCACGCGCCCGCCGACGACACACCCGCCACCCGGGAGGAGGAAAGCCCGGCGCCGTCGCCGACGGCCGGAATCGGCCTCGCCGCGAGCATCGTGCGACCGCTGCCGATGGTGTCGGAGGAGTAGCCGCAACGGCGGCGCTCCAGTGACTTATAGTTGCACTAACGCGTCCTTTGGCTGTGCCGGAGCGTCACCCTTGCGAACCGCGGGTGGCGCTCTACATCAGGAAAGCGCCCGCTCCGCTTGCGTGCGCCGCCTTCCCGGTCTCCCCCCGGCCGCGCCTTCCTCCCGCTTTCCGCCGGCCGGACGCATCACCAAGGTTCGTCACATGACCCGAACGCCCACCCTGTTCGATTCCGTGCAGATCGGCGACCTGCACCTCGCCAACCGGATCGTCATGGCGCCGCTCACGCGCAACCGCGCGATCGAAGGCAACGTGCCCTCTCCGCTGGCGGTCGACTATTACCGCCAGCGTGCCAGCGCCGGCCTGATCGTCAGCGAAGGCACCCAGATCAGCCCCGAAGGCCAGGGCTATGAGGCGACGCCCGGCATCTACAGCCCGGCGCAGGTCGCCGGCTGGAAGCCGATCACCGCGGCCGTCCATGCCGCCGGCGGCAAGATCGTGGCCCAGCTCTGGCATGTCGGCCGCGTATCCCATGTGTCGCTGCAGCCGAACGGCGCGGCGCCGCTGGCACCCTCCGCGATCCGCGCCAACACAAAGACCTACCTCAAGGGCGGCTTCGACGACGTGTCCGAGCCGCGCGCGCTGGAGGCGTCGGAAATTCCGCGCATCGTGGCGCAATATGCCGCCGCCGCGCGAAACGCCATCGAAGCCGGGTTCGACGGCGTCGAACTTCACGGCGCCAACGGCTACCTGATCGACCAGTTCCTGCGGGACGGCACGAACAAGCGCACCGACGGCTATGGCGGCCCGGTGGAGAACCGCGTCCGCTTTCTGCGCGAGGTCGTCGCGGCCACCGTGGAGGCGATCGGCGCCGGGCGCGTCGGCATCCGCCTGTCGCCGGTCTCTCCGGCGAGCGACTGCTCCGACAGCGACCCGCAGGCGACCTTCAACGCCGCCGCCGACGTGATCGGCAGCTTCGGGCTCGCCTTCCTTCATGTGGTGGAAGGCGCGACCGGCGGACCGCGCGACATCGTGCCCGATTTCGACTTCGCCGAAGTTCGCCGCCGCGGGCGCGCGCCCTACATCGCCAACAACGGCTACGACCAGGCGCTGGCCGAGGAAACCATCGCGAGCGGCAGGGCCGACCTCATCTCGTTCGGCCGGCCGTTCATTTCCAATCCCGACGTGGTGGAACGCCTGCGCCGGCACGCGCCGTTCGCCCCGATCAACCGCGACACGCTCTATGGCGGTGGCGCGGAGGGCTATACCGACTATCCGGCGCTCGACCCCGCCTGAGCGGCCCTGTCGCCGGCAAATCCGCAGAAGATCAAACCAGAAAAAAGGAAAGGCGCGGGACGATCCCGCGCCTTTCCGTTATCAAGCGGCCTGACAAAGGGTCTGGCGGCTCACCACCAGCCAACACCGCCCCACGGGCCCCAATCCCAAGTGTTATCCCACATGATGTCCTGATTGATCATCGCCGCCATCGTCTGTTCGTTGGCGAGATGCTGCTGGTACATCATCTGCTGGTAGGACTGGAAGTCGGACTGGTTGCCGACATAAAGGCAGTTGCAGACCGTCGGATCGGGATAGACGTAGGTCGTCGTGCCGTTCTTGTTGATCTGCGAGAACTTGTGCGCCGGCAGGCCCGTCAGCGCCTTCAGGCGCTCCGGCGTGTTGGCAGGCCGCGGCGTGAAGCCGGCTGCGGCAAGCATATCTTCCTTGTTCACCACGGTCGACTGGCAGGCGGCGAGCAGCGCGCCGCCCAGAAAGACGGCGGCGACGGTCGCGGCGACCTTCTTCGGCAGGAACTTCATGAGTGGCCTCTCGGACAACGCGGTGGCTGGAATGCGATCGCTCGTTCGGTTGATCCGGGATGCCCACCGGCACGGCTTAAACGCCAATGCCCGCCCCCCGACCGAAACGGCGGCGATCTTGGGGGCTGTGGGGAACACGGTCAAGCCGCAGCACGCGTGTTTCCGGCAAACAGGCCGCCGCGACGGCCAACAATCGCCGTGAGGCCGTCGTTTCAGGGTTTCTCTTGATTTGCTATAAACTTGGCCGGCATCGGGGCCATCCCCGCGCCGGGGATGAAACGCCGCCTTCCCCGCCCGGCCGCACTGTCTCGCCGCCTCACGCGAGACGGCATCCCGCACGACCCCATCCACGCGCGATTCCACGCACGACCACATCCTGGAGGACGGCCATCATGACGGTGCGGCTGCGCGGCCATCACCTCCTCTGCCTCCTCACCTTCAGCGGCCACGGCTACACCCCGGGCTTCACCCGGAACATGGAGCGGATCGCCCGCCGGCTCGCCGCCGGCGAGGATGCGGAAATGGTCGAAGGCCCCGACGACATCTGCGCCGCGCTCATCGACGAACTCGGGCCGGAGGACGCGCACTGCACGCTCTGCCACGTCGGAGACCGCGACCGGAAGGCCGTCGCCGCGGTCTCCGACCTGATCGGACGGGCGCTCACGCCACCCGGCCGCATGGCGTTCGACCAGGACACCCTCACCCGCGTGCGCGCCGCCTTCGCACGCGGCACGATCCGCGCGGCTTGCGAGGACTGCGAATGGTCGGCCTTCTGCACGGCCATCGCCGCGGACGGGTTCGCCGGCACCCGTCTGAGGGCGCCCCCAGACGGCTCCGGGTGAGCGTTCACAGGCCGCACGCCCGTCTCCCGTTCCCGCCGCCGGGGCATGCGTCCGGGCGTCGGGAGAAGAATAGCCGGCAAATCGTACCGGCTTCACTCTTCCTTGGCTTGACCATGACAGCGGCGGTCGAAACAGTCGCCGTCATGATCCGAATCAGCCCCCTTCGCCCCCTCTCCCGGGCCCCACGCGCGGCAGCGGCCGCCATCGCGCTCGCCCTCGCCGCCGGCCTTTCCGGATGCGCGGATACCTCGCCTCCGCGCTCGCAGCCGAGCTTCTACGACTATCTCGGCGTACCCGGCGCGACCGTCGACGCCGCGATGGCGGCGTCCATGATCTCCGGCTACCGCGCCAACCACGGCCTCGGGCCGGTGAGCGTCGATCCCGCACTCAATCGTCTCGCCGCAGCGCAGGCCGCGGTGATGGCGAGCCGCAACGACATTCGCCGGGCGCTCGACGGCGATCGCCAGACGAAGGCGAGGCTGGCGAAGGCGGGCTACGCCACCATGACGGCGGTCGAGAACGTGTCGGCCGGCTATCGCACGCTTGCCGAGGCTTTCTCCGGCTGGCGGGATTCGCCGCCCCACAACAAGAACATGCTCAACCCGGCGGTCACCCGCATCGGCATCGGCATCGCCTATGCGCCGGACAGCAAGTACAAGGTGTTCTGGAGCCTGATCCTTGCGGCACCGGCTTCAGCGCCCGCAGCGACGGCGGCGGCCGGAACTCCGGCCCCCGCTGCCGCCGCTGCATCGGCGAAGCCGGCCGGCTGACGCCGCCGGCCGTACGGTTCCGGCGCCGCCACGGGCGCCTGCGGATATCGGGCCCGCTCCGGGTCGGCCGCGCGGCCCGTCGGCCGGCACTTCGAGCATTCCACCACGCGCGGGCGTGTCGCCCCGCCGGACTCGCGTCCGATCTTTCGCCCGGAGCATGCGATGCCCGATATCGACCCGGCAGCCGCCGAACGCCACCGCGCCAAGATGGCGAACCGCAAGCGCGTGCAGGACGAGGAAGTCGCCTCCAA
>JAEZMP010000525.1 GCA_023442215.1 Pseudomonadota bacterium | reverse complement strand
CGCGACATCACCCGCACTTCGCCGTCCTTGCCGCGCACGGCGACCAGGAGCTCGCCCATGATGTCGAAGGTGAAATAGTCGCCGACATTCGGGATCTGGCCGGTGTGACCGATGGGCAGCCAGTCACGCCGGAAGATCTTCTCCTTCTCCAGTTCGAAGAACGCCGGCGAGGTATAGGCTTCGGGCGGCAGGGTTTCGGAATTGAACAGGTCACGGCCGCTGCCGGCGGCGACGGCAGCAAGCAGATCGTCGAGGTCGCCGGGCGGGGTGTTGTGTCCGAGAGCGATGGGTTCCATCTGTCTTTGCCTCTGTCGGTTTTCCGTCTCGGACAGGCCGCGAGACGGCTGGATCGGTATTTCGGAAATCAGACGGCCGCCGCGCGGACAGCTGCGGGCAGCCCGTCCATCGGCTTGCCGATGAGATCGAGCGGTCCGAGGGCGCGTTCGACCAGCGGCAGCACCTCGGCGCCGAAGCGCTCCAGAGAGCGGCGCGCACGGGCGATCGGCATGTCGCCGAACTGGAAGAAGGCGTTGTAGTGCACCGGGCCGATGCGGCGGATCTCGTCGACCAGCCGCTCGGCGACATGGTGCGGATCGCCGATCAGGAGATTGTCGCGGATCGTCTCCAGCGACGGTTCGCCCGGAACAGGCTTCGCCTCGGCGAAGGCACCGTCGAGCACGACGTGCGGGCTGCGGAAGGCGGCAACGAGGCGGCCGACATAGCGGGCGCGCTCGGCCGCCTCCAGAGCCTCCTGCGGGCTGTCGGTGACGTGGATATATTGCTGCACGGCGACCGGCATGTCGGCGCCGAGACCGGCTTCGCTCCAGCGCGTGCGGGCGCCGGCGACCATGTCGAGCAGGGCGGGCGTGCCGCGGAAGCCGGCCGTGAGGAAAGGCGTCGCGTTGTGGCGCGCAAGCCGGGAGAGAATTCCCGGGTCCATCGACGTGACGTAGAGGTCGGGCATCGCCGCCTTGAGGGTCCGCAGCAGGACGACCGATTCCGGCACCGTCACGTAGCGGCCGGAGAACTTGGCGTGGCCTTCCGTGAGGATCTGCTCCAGCACGCTCCAGTATTCGAAGAAGATCTCGTTCTTCTCCGCCACGTTCATGCCGAAGCGCTCGAACTCATAGGCCTGGTAGCCCGTGCCGACGCCGAGCACGAAGCGGCCGCCGCTCATCTGGTCGACGAGCGCGATCTCCTGCGCGACGCGCATCGGGTGGTAGAGCGGCAGCACCACGACGGCCGCGCCGAGCTTGATGCGGCTGGTCGTGCCGGCCATGTGGGCCGCGAACATCAGCGGCGAGACGCTGATCGAATAGTTGGTGAAGTGGTGCTCGGCGAACCAAGCGGTCTCGAAGCCGATCTCCTCGGCGAGGCCGACGAGCGAGCGCATGTCGGACAGAAGGCCGGGCAAGCCGCCCGGATTGTCCCGGTAGGTCATCAGGTTGAACAGGCCGAATTTCATCTCGAAACGCTCCTCGGTCGGGCAAAGGCCGGCCGGTCCCGCGCCATCAGGCGCCGGGTGCAGGGAAGTGAAGGGGGCGAAGAGGCCGCGGAATCGGCGCGGCCCGGGTTCAAGGCGCGCCGGTCATCTCAGCGTCTTCCAGAACAGGAAGCCGGCGCTCGGGGCCGTGTCCCGGTTGCTGCGCTGGAAGTGCCGCTCGATGCGCATCTGGATCAGCGACAGCACGCTGGTGGCGATGAGGTACCAGAAGCAGGCCACCAGCAGCAGCGGAATGGTCTCGTAGGTTCGGGAGTAGATCGACTGCGCCGAATAGAGCAGATCGTAGAGCGCGATGACGCTGACGAGCGAGGTCGTCTTCAGCATGCCGATGGTTTCGTTGCCGGTCGGCGGCACGATGAACTGCATCGCCTGCGGAAGGATGATGCGGCGCATGGACAGCCGCGAGCGCATCCCGAGCGCGCGGGCGGCATCGTGCTGCTCGGCGTGCACGGACTGGATGCCCGCACGCACGATCTCCGCCATGTAGGCGCCCTCGTTGAGGCCGAGGCCGAGGATCGCGGCTGTGACCGGCGTGATCAGGTCGTTGACCGAGCCTTCGAAGAACACCGGGCCGAACGGAATGCCGATGACATAGGTCGGGAACAGCGCGGCGAGATTGTACCAGAAGATCAGCTGGACCAGGACCGGCGTGCCGCGGAAGAACCAGACATAGAGCCGGCTGGCGCGCGACAGCGTCGCGGATTGTGAAAGGCGCATGATCGCGAGCGCCGTGCCGAGCACGAAACCGACGGCCATCGTCACCGCCGTCAGCCAGAGCGTCAGGAACAGGCCCTGCAGGATCTGGGTTGTGAAAAGATAGTGGCCGAACACATCCCACTGGAAGCGCGGATTGAACGCCACCAGATGCACGCACGCCGCCACGGCCAGCACGATGAGGACAGGCGTCACCCACCGCCACGGGCTGCGCACCGGCACGACGACGAGTTCGCTGTGCGGCGGCATGGCGTTTCTGGTCCGCGCGGCTGGCAGATCGGCATCGGTTGCGATTGCTGACATGTGTTCGCTCTCTCGCATCGTCGAATGGAACGTCCACGGGTCGGGCATCGTCGCGGCGATCTTTGCGGCTGGCGCCGTGTCGCGCGGGTTGCCTTCCCGGGGGTGGCGGGCCGGCCTGATG
>JAEZMP010000472.1 GCA_023442215.1 Pseudomonadota bacterium | reverse complement strand
CGGCTTCGGCGCGTTCGGGCCAGATGTCGCTGAGCCGAACTGTGTCGAAGGCCTCGGCGCCCACCGGAACGAGCCCGGATCGAGCTCGTACTTGGCGACAAGCTCCTCGGCCTTCTCGAATGCGGCCGCGGCCTCGCCCGGCGTGCAGCCGTTGGCCTCGGTCTTCTCCAGCAGCGCGGCGACGCGCCGCTTGATCAGCGGCAGCTCCCTCGCGCTCGGCTTCTTCATCTTCGTCATGGTTCTGTCTCCCGGCGGCGGGATGCCGTGGGGACCATGCTGTCGCGCATGCCCTCATCTGCGAGCCGGGCGGGGGGGGAAATCTTCAAGGCTCGATGGCGCGGGCGCGGTCCTCGTCCAAGACGGCCGTGGCCAGAAGCTCGGCGGACACCCGCTTGAGGAAGCGCTTGTGCCGGCCGTCCGGCGCGAAGGAGGCCGCCAGCATGTGATCACCGATCACCTGGAAGGCGTCCTCGCCGTACCATTCGCGATAGCGCGCAGCCGCTCTCCTCACATCGGCGTCGGACGGCTCCCGCCTGCGGTCGAGCCGCTCGAAGAGCAGGATAAGCACGCCGCCGAGGATCGCCGCCCCCGTACCAGGTGGCGATGCCCGCATAAATCCAGTTCGTGAAAGTTGAAATAGCGTCCAAGAGGCATCCACCGGCTGGCTTCCTCCTGTAGATTATCGTCTACATCGTCTCTTGCCAATAGAAATGTGACGATGAGTCCGTGGACGATTAGTCGACATATGGCCGCCATGCGGTCATGGTGGACTATAGGAGAGTCTTGGCTCGAAACGTGAAGGCAGCGAGGAAGGAACTCGACCTGTCGCAGGAGGCGCTTGCCCTGGAGACGGAGATCGACCGGACCTACATCTCCGGCATCGAGCGCGCTCTGCGCAATCCGTCGCTCACGCTGATCGCCAAGTTGGCAGAATGCCTCAAGACTACGCCCGCCGCGCTGCTCACGCCACCAGAGGACCGCTCCTAATCCTCTACGATCTTTGCACCGCGCACCATCGCCAGCCCTTCCATCACCGCGATCTGCACGAAGCCGGCCGGCGCCTGCTTCGAATGGCCGTCGTTGAGCGGCCGGATGTGCGGCGCGTTGTTGGTGATGTGGATCGATGTGTTCTTCCCGATGTCGAACGCCTCAATGGTCGGCGCGCCGGCCTCGATCGCGCCGGCGGCGTTGTCCGCGGCCGTCGAGCCCGCGCCCGGAACCCTTGCCGGAAACAACCCCTGGAAGGCCCGGTCGAGCTCGGGCGTCCAGTTCGAGCAGGCCATGCCGGTGTCGACCGGCGTCGCCTCGACGGCGGATCGGAGCACTGCATGAGCGCAGTCCTTCACCGCGCGCTGGACATTGCCCTCGACCCGCACGGCGATGCGGTCGATGCGCTTGGCGAAATCGTCAAGGCTCATCGGCGTACTTCCCTGCACGGCGCAGTTCCGCCTCGGCATAGCGCCTGACAACCGCCGCGATGATCGGATCATGCACCGGGTCCGACTCCATGTAAGGCATGTCCTCCGGCGAGAGGTCGGGATCCACCTGCGAGCGGTGCCAGTGGGTCCGCTTCGGCAGACCGCAGCCGGGACCGATAGCGCGCTCCTGATAGCCCAAGGTCCGCAGGTGCCATTCCATCATGAAGCGGGCCTGCGCGTCGAAGGTCTCCGGCGTGCCGCCGAGATAGATGTGCAGCGTCAACGGCGTAATGGAGAACACACCGGCCAGCGCATCGCGGATGGGCTGCTCTCGGTGAGCCATGATCACACCCCCTTGAGATAGCTGCCGCCCCGGTCAAGGTTCGGCCAGACCGACTGCGCCCGCGCGCCGACCGGCAGGCCGGACACGAAGGCGGCGGGCGAACCCGTCATGTCGATCGCGGACCAGCCGGCGAGCGCGTTCGGCTCGCCCAGCAGGGTCTCGGCGGCGGCGCGGGCCGCGAGCGCCGTGGAGGCGGTGGCGACGGCGAAGTTCAGGCCGTCCGCGCGGTGCTGCTCCTCACGGGCGGGATAGAAGGCGTAGGTCGGCATTGTGTCACTCCTCTTCGGTATCTGGGATTTCGGCCGCGCCGAGCGCGGCGCGGTCGCGGGCGCGAAGCGCGAGCCCGACCCGGTCGACGCGGCGGCCGGTCTCGAACTCCCTGTCGTCGAGGACGGCACGCTGCATGAGCTCGGCGACCTCCATGATCGCCGCCTGGACGGCGCGGTGCTCCTCGCCGACCATGAGGTCGGCCAGCTCGTGCGGTGAGAAGGGGCGCTCGCCGTGGGGCATGCGTCCGACCTGCGAAGCGAGCACCGCCGCCAGCTCCCGGTCCTTGGCGGACACCGCGAGCGCGGCGAGGCTCGCCAGCTCCACCTTTCCGGAGTGTTCGAGCTGCTGGATGAGCCGCGACCGACGCTCACTGCCGAGCGAGTCGCGCATGAGCATCTGCATGGGAGAGGCGTAGTGCGCCGCGGCGTCCTCCGTCTGCCGGCGCAGGGCGTCGAGCTCGCGGAGCCGCGCAGCGCTGTCCCTGTTGAGGTCGGCGCGCAGGCCGCCGAGGGCGCGGTTCAGGATGTGGGTCTGTTCGGACGGGGATAGGTCGTGCAGGTTGGCGCGCAGCTCTTCCCGGCGCTTCGCCACCCGCTCGTTCATCTCGGAGATGCGCTTGGCGCTCTCCGCGTGCAGTTCCCGAGCCCGCGAGAGCGAGGCCTTCAGGTCCGTCACGGACCGCCAGGGCTTCGTCAGGGTGGGTGGAGCCTTCTTCTGTGCGATGTGGTGTCTCCTTCGACGTTGAGCGTCACGCCCAACGAGGCCAGAGGACCTCGGCGCGGGTCACAGCCCGGATGTGAGCGTCCAGGGCCATCGCCCTGACCGGAAGCCTCCATTGAGACCGCCGTAGACGAGGATCACGATGCGGCGTTCGCGGAGGTCGCCGAGCCAGCAGTGATCGGCACCGTCCCGTCCTAATCCTCGCCCACGTTCGAGCGGAGAGCCGACTGGTGCTCGTCGGCCATCCTCTCCCATATCGCGTCCGGCAGCGGCGCGACCGACCAGAACCAGGCGCCGGTCCGGCGTCCCCACTCAGCCACGAGCGCGTGCGCGCCGCCGAGCGCAGCCACGGCCTGGGGCGCCGTTGCCTCCAGCGACGCGACCAGGGCCTCGGCGGCCATCAGGTCGCGCAGCATGACCTTCACGGCGTCAGTTGATTGGGACGAGCGCGCCATCGGCCTTGGCCTCCACCTCGACGGCCAGATACCGGCGGAGCAGCCCGATCAGGGCGGCGCGGTCGGCCGGGTCCATCCTGGCGATGATCCTGGGGTCGAGACCCGCAGGCGCCGTCGCCGCCGACCCGCCCTCGGCGGTGAAGGCGAGGAACCCGTTCAGCCGCTCGGGCCACCGGAACTTCAGCAGGACCTCGATCAGGCGGTCCGAGGGCTCCTCGTCGGCCATGGACCGCTCGAACGCCTTGCTTAGAATCTGGTGGAAGGCCGTGTCCATGGCGGTGCCGTACCGCGCGCCAAAGTCGGCGTCGCGCCTGCGGTGGTCGTGGATGGCGGCGACCGACACGCCCACGGCCTCCGACGCCATCTTCGGCGAGCCGGTCCTGGCGACGATGTCCAGCACCCGCGCCTCGACGGCAGGCGACCACCGCCTGTCCATGCTGGGGCGGCCTACCGCCCGCTTCTCCGTCGACCTGTCCGACACGGCTTCACCTCATGATTGATTGCTTGCCTGCGACGATGCGGTGTGCGGAGCTTGCGAGGAGCCATCGAACCCGCTTCACATAAATTTTTGGAGATCAGCCCGCTGGCCTCCTCTCCATGGAAAAGGGGCCGTCGTGCCGATGGAGACCCCAGGAGGCCGCCCGTCCGGCCAATGGAAGTGGGTTGTTTCGCCCTGACAGGCGTTGCCGGTGCTGGCCCGGTGCTTCCGGCGGCGCCGTTACCCATACCCTTGATCCGGCTCGCTTTTGCAGCCTAGAGCGCCCAATCCCAACATGAATGCTCTGGCGCTCAGCCCGCTCATCGTCACCACGCCTGCCGCCGACGCCTTCGGTGACTTTCGGCCTCGTCCGCCATCGCCGTGCCGCCGTCGAGCGCCCCTGCTGCCGTCCCATGCACCGCTCCCTGGCTGCGCTTTGCACCCTCCTTGGCTGGCTGACCGCCTCGCACGCGCGAGGGCCGCAGGGTCTGCGAGGCGCGCGCCTCCGACAGCTACTTCGTCGCGCCCCGCAAGCGTGATGCCGACCGACCTGAGGTCGGACGACGGCCAGCGGCGCGGCGATCCGGTAGACAGGTAGACAGGTAGACAGGTAGACAGGTAGACAAAGCATTCGCTCGTTCCGAGTTTCTATAAGGCCGATGCGTTGCCGCCGCTCCCCTCCGTCCTCCAATTGCCGTCCTCTGAGACAGGCCTCTTCTCCGAAATAGAGAAATTGCTTGTCTACCTGTCTACATCAGCATAAGGCACTGAAATCGCTACGATATCGGGTGGACAGGCGCTGCCGTCCACCCGATGTCTCCCTGTCTACCGCCTCGGATCGAGGTCGACCTCGATCGGCCTGCGGAACGCCATGAAGGCATCAATCCGCTCAGTCGCACCGACCTCCCGCCAGCGATCGTGGTCGCGCACCGACCAGAGCTGGTAGGCGGGCCGGTTCCTGTCAGCCTTGGTGTAGCGAGACTGGTCGACGGCGCCGATCTCCTCCTTCAACAGCTTCGACACGCGGGCACGCAGGCTCGACCGCCCTCTCAGCGCCGCAGGCACCACGTCGACGAGGTCGTCGAGGCGAACCAGATCGAAGTCGAATGGCGGTTCGCCAGACTCGAAGAGGTCGAGGAGGAAGGCCTCGGCGTCACCCATGCCGAGACGGCGCATGGCCTCCTTGCCCGCCGTGGCCGGCGCAACGCCGTGGGGCTTCAGGGCGACCTCCCGCTCGGCCAGCCAGTGCTTGACGAAGGCCGCACCGCCATTGTCGAGGTAGCCGAACAGGCGACGGTAGTAGGCCTCGTCCCGCTTGACCGCAGGCGAGAAGACGACGAGCCAGCGCCTGTCGCCGTGCTCGATCGGCAGGGCGTCCTCGTGGTTGGTGAAGCAGAGGAAGTTCAGGCAGTTCGGAATCGAGTAGATGGAGCAGTTCTTCTCCTCGATCCTCAGTGTCGGATCGGTGATCGCCGGCTTCAGCCGGTTCGCCACCTCCCCCCGCCCGAGCGTCATCAGTTCCTCGATGACGGCGAGCTGCGCGCCCTCCATCCAAGCCGTCCAGCGCGACGTGACCTCGTCGTTCGACGGCCTGACCGTGTTTCGTCCGCCGACGATCCTCTCCATGAGGTTGCCGATCCAGCTCTTGCCGGTCCCCTGCATCCCCCGCACCAGCAGGGCGAAGTGGATCTTCTCGGCGGGCCGCTGCACCAGAAGCGCCAGATAGTCGAGCACGTGCGCGCGCTCGGCCTCGTCGGGGAACAGGTAGGCCATGTGGTCGAGGAAGACCGACACGTCGCCCGGGACCGCCTCGACGCCTGACCTGCGCCAGATGTTGTAGCGGCTGCCGTCCTCGCCGTCAGGGAACTCGTCGGCCTCGGGCAGGTAGACGAGCTTCTCGAACTTGCGCATCCGAACGTTGTTCTTCCAGATGGCGCTCAGGATGTCTCCATCGGGCTTCAGGTTGGCGTTGACCGACTTCCACTGTTCGGTGCGGAACTTCGCCGTGTCCGAGCGCCTGACGAACTGGTAGGGCTCGACCACCCAGACCCAATCTTCCCACACGGCCATCGACCTGCGCTTCGCAGGCTCGACCGGCAGGTCGATATCGTTCGGAAAATCCTCCTCCGCAGGCGCGCGCAGCACCTCCTCGATCCAGGCACCATGCCCCGCATCCGACAGCGCCTTGAGCAGGGTCGCCAGCGTCACGCCTCCGGGCCTGATCGACAGCGTGGCCCAACGGCCGCGGATTCGGTCCTCGTCATCGGCATAGTCGGCGTCACCGATCGACCAGGCGACGAACTCGTCGACGCCGGCGCCGTCCGTGCCGTGGTGCGCCGCCATCATGATCTTCAGCCAGTCGTCATGACGGCGGTGGTAGGCGTAGACATCCAGCCTGGAGAGCAGCCGCTCCAACTGCTCCGGCGTGATCTCGCCGGAACGGTTGCTCGATGCAGCGGCAGAAGGCCTCGCAATCGCGTCAAGAAGGGCCGTGGTCGCCTCGGGCGCATCCCGAAGCGACAGAGCAAGAACGTCGTCGTCGAGGCGATACGACGTCCCGTTCGGATGCACCGACCCCGCGGCAACGACCTGACGGCCGTGTGACTTGAACTCGACGCCGGGATAGGCGCCCAGTTCGTTGACGACCGCGAGATCGGCCGGCTTGCGGAAGTAGTAGTGGAAGCCGCCTCCACCCGTGCGAACGAAGGGCGCATCGGGCAAGCCGAAATCGACGGCGAGTCAGGCGAAGCTGTCGACGCCTCCGACGAAGGTCCTCGGATCGACATCGACGACCAGATCGGCATCGCGCAGGCGAACGCCGACGTTCTTCCCCGCCGAAAATCGAGCCATCGCCTCCCTCGGCGTCAGGGCGGTCATCCGCCGCCAGCCGCTCTTCGCAGGCCTCGTGCCGTCGACCGGGATCAGATCGTGACCGGCAGACGCATGGGCATCAAGAGCATTCGGGTCATGCTTCGACGGCGTCTCGGACGCCACGAGGGCGGCATCCTCAGCCTTGTCGAAGTCGAACTCGACGGTCTTCTCCCAAACTCCTGCGAGCGCGCCGGTCCCCTCGGCGCGCCCTTCTTCATTGGTGAGGAAATCGCTCATCGACCGTCCTCCCCACGAATGAAGGCATCGAGGTCGGCGACGTTGTATCGAACCGTCTTCCCGTGGAAGACGTGGTAGCGCGGCCCGCAGCCGTTGCCGCGCCACGAGCGCGGGGTTTTGGCGTGGAGGAGAGATAGACCGCCGCCGCCTCGGTGTCGTACCAGGGGCTGCGCGTGTGGGTGTCGAGAGCGCGGCGCACCGCGTCCTCGATGTCGTTCTTGGTGAGAGTTGCCTGCATGGCAATGACCTCCGTTGGGGCCGGCAGGAGGGCCGGCCGGTTTCAGACATTTGGCTTCTGTCTGAGGAGGACCGGGCTAACCCGGCCACGCGCTTCGCCTTCCGGCTCCTCGCCGCGCGCGTCGTCTAATTTCACCATGTCAAGCCGAAAGTAGCCTATTATTCGCGGATTTTCGGCAGTCTAAGCGACTGAAATTACTCGCTCGGATCTTCACTCACGAAAACGTGATCGATCTCCACCAAGATACGCGTCGAGATCGTCGATGCGATAGCAGACAAACCGTCCGCTCACGAGATGAAAGACCGGCCCCTTGCCGAGCGGGCGCCAGCCGCGAAGCGTGCCCGGCTCTCGTCCGAGAAACCGGACGGCCGCTTCGGTGTCCAGCCAGGGACCGATAGGTTCGGCGACAGGGTCATGCCGCATCGGCAAGCTCCACTGCCTCGACCGCCTTCAAACGGCTGGCGAGAACCTTGTCCTTCAGCGCCTGCGCATGCGGCCGCAGGTGCTCGACGAGGTGCTCGGCATGGACGTAGCCGCCGGACGCGCCGGGAAGCCTCTGGCCGAGCAGCAGCGCGCTCTCGGCGTAGGGAACGCCGGCTGCGATGAAGAGCGTGCGGGCATGGTGGCGGTACTCGTGCGGGCTCGGAAGAGCGGGGCCTTCCTTCGGCTCGGTGACGTGGCCGCAGGCGCTCGCCGGCGAGGGCCATAGCCAGGGATTGTTCAGGGGCGCGTCCTCGGCCAGTCGCTCCCGGCTCATGGCCGACAGCCACGTCCCCATCGGAAACAGCATCCGGCCGCCCGTCTTCATGTGGTTGAAGGTGAGGATGTTCCGTTCGAGGTCCACGTCGGCGCGGCGCACCTGCAGGATCGACGACCTTCGGGCACCGGTCAGGAGCATGGCACGGTGGAGGTCGCGCCGGATGGGCGACAGTCCCTCGGACGCCTGCCACCACGCGCCAAGGTCGAGTACGTCCACCTCCCTTCGCTTCGGGTTCGGGATGCGCAGGGCCGCGACGGGGTTGGCCGTGATCGTCTCGTCCATGCGCATGGCGGTGTTGATGACAGCGCGCAGGGTCCGCATGACGCAGGTCGCCGTCGTCTGCCCGCACTTGTCGGGGAGCCGGTCGTAGATGTCCCGGACCTCGGTCCGGCTGAGATCGGTCACGGCCCGGTTTCTGTAGCGGGCAAGATAGTGGTCTACGTTGTAGCGGTAGCTTTCCTCGGTCGCCGGCCGGAAGGGCTTCTCGCCGAGGTGGGCGTCGAGGGCGGCGGCGATGGTGATGCCGCTCTCCTCCGGCCTCGCGGTCGGGTCCACGCCGGACTGGATTTGTCACATGATCGCCTTGGCCCGGTTGCGGGCCTCGCGCAGGCCGATCCGGTCCACGCGGTCGATCTTCACCCGCACCGTGCGGACGTGCCGGCCGTTGCGGCGGATGTCGCCCTGGACGGCATAGGTCTTGGTGGTGGCGTGGCAGACGACCATCAGGCCCTTGACCTGTTCGTCGCGCCATATGCCGGAGCCAAATTCGAGGTCCCGGATGCGGGCCTCCGTGAGGTTGATGACAGCCATGTTCGTCTTCTCCGAAGCACTGTGTGGAGCACCGTACGGAGATCATCGAGGATCAGCGTACACCGACGATCATGTCGCGCAAAGGCTTGTCCGCGAACCAATAATCTGCAATAACTCGTTTTAGATCAACGAGTTCGTGCCGAATTTGTAAACCGAAGGTCGGGGGTTCAATCCCCTCAACCGGCACCATCTTCCCTGGTCGACAGTGCTTTATCCCTGCTCGTCAATGCCTTGCGGGTCGGCTTTCGGGTGAACGCAGGCTTTGATGGCGCGCCCGACGTGATGACGGGACATCGTCATGGCGGGACATCACTTCCAGCCATTTTCCACAAAGGCATCGACTTCGGCGCGCAGGTCCGCCGCCAGATCGTCGTCGCGCGGCACGACACGGAATGGCGTTCCCGACGGGACATTGAAGGACGCATTGCCGGGGTCCCGGCAGACGTGCCTGCTGCCGTCGTAGCGCGCGCATTCGCCGGTGAAGATGTCGAAGCGGCCGGGGCCGCGGATATGGGAACCGACGTCTCCGACGACGAAGCAGCCATCCACGGGCTGGCCGTTCTGAGGGCAGAGCTTTCCCCGGAACTCGGGAATATAGATGACGGTCCCGGTCTTGTACTCCGCCGGATCGGCGGCAACGGTCACACAGGGAAAGAGTGCGTTCGTCGTATTGAATGTATTCCTGCCGTTGCCTTGGCCGAATACGGTCGGAACGCTTTTCAGATCGTAGACACGGCCTGATGGACCACCGGCATTATACAATTTCTCTCCGACGATGCAGCTGCCCTCCATCTTCAGGCAGTTGTCGCGATCCTCGGGGCGTAGACCACCGTCCGGCCCGGCGGGAAAGACAGGGGTGAAATATTGCGTGGTCTTGGTGGTGCGTTCTTCCGGAAAACGCTCCGAATGCTGTGCGATCGACGTGCAGGCGGGCGCTTCGAAGCGCGGCAGGGCCCGCTTTTCCGGCATGATGCCGGCGATCGGCGGCTGCACCTGAGGGCGCTCGACAGGCTTTTCGGGCGCACAGGCCGCCAGACCCATCACAGTTATCACAACCGCCAAACCGCGCATGATGCCCTCGCTCAGGGTGGCTTCGAATTCCTCGCTAGCGAGAATATCAACTTTGAAGTGTATTTCACAATCCTAAAGTAGGAGAGCCACCATGATGCGCGTTCAATGGCGGCATCCCCTCACCCCATCTTCGCCTCATAATCAGCCGGCTTGAAGTCGACGAGGAGGGTGGGGCCGGATTCGAGGACGGGGCGTTTGATCAGGGTGGGGTGGGCGAGCATCAGGTCGATGGCGCGGGCCTCAGTCAGGCCGGCGCGGTCGGCGTCCGGGAGCTTGCGGAAGGTGGTGCCGGCCTTGTTGAGGAGGGTCTCCCAGCCGACCGCCTTCACCCAGCCCGCAAGACGCTCGCGGTCGATGCCCACGGCCTTGTAGTCGTGGAAGGCGTAGGCGATGCCGTGGCCGTCGAGCCAGGCCCGGGCCTTCTTCATGGTGTCGCAGTTCTTGATGCCGTAGATCGTGATCGCGGACATGGTCTCTCCGGGGCGTGGGCGGGGATCGGTGATAACGGGTCGAGGCCATAGCGGGCAACGCCCGGCGGAGGAAACGGCGGACCGGGCACGCGCGGGATGCGGGGCGCGGCGCGGATGCGGGATGCCGGACACGGCGCGCAGGATATCGGGCGCGGGGTGCGGCGCCAGCCCGTGTGGCTCCGGCTTGCGGCCGGCTTCCCGCCTTGCCGGCCGGTGCGCGGTCAGGCCACCAGCGGGGCGGCGATGGCGGCGGCTGCCTTCACGGCGTCGCCCGGGGCGAGCTGCACCATCAGGCCGCGCTGACCGCCGTTGATGATGACATAGGCCTCGCCGAGAGCGGCGGCCTCGATGGCGGTCGGCACCTTGCGCTTCTGGCCGAACGGGCTGATGCCGCCGACGCGGAAGCCGGTCAGGCGCTCGGCGGCCGCCGGCTTCATCATCTGCGCCGTCTTGCCACCGAACGCCGCCGCCACCCGCTTCATGCTGAGCTCGCAATCCGACGGGATCACAGTGCAGGCGGGCTTGCCGTCGACCTCCACCATCAGGGTCTTCAGCACGCGGTGCGGCGGCTCGCCGATGGCCTCGGCGGCCTGAAGGCCGATGCGGTCCGCGCCCGGATCGTAGTCGTAATGGTGGACGGAGAAGCCGACGCCCGCCCGCGTCAGGGCCAGCGTCGCCTGGGTGCTGCTCGACATGCCTGCTCCATCGCTTCGATGCGCGTTTCCGACGGGACCGCACCATCCGCCTGCGGTAACCGCCGCGCCGCATTCAGGCGCCGGAGCCGGTTCCCGCCGTCCGGATCGGTGGACCTGAACGGAACAGGCTTTAGAGCATTTCCCTTTCAGATCGAACCGGTCCGAACGACACGGATATGCCCCGAACCTTGAATCCGGAGCGAATCCCTGCCGATCGGATGATTCCACCCCACCGGAATGTGCTCCTACGGAACAGGCCGGGCCGTATCAAGATCGTCCGCCGTCATCGTCCCCGCGCCATACCCGGTGCAACGGCCAGCGCCGCCGGGATGCAGGGCGGCCGGGAGCGCCCCGAACGCCCCGGAGCCGGACACGCCCGCAGCGCCGCGCGCGGGCCGGAGCACGGCGGCATTGCAACCGGCGCTTGACGCAGAGGCGCCCGAGGGGGAACAAACAGGCAGGGAACACCGGCCGCGAGAGCCGGAGCCATGGGGACGGAACCGGCGGGGCAACGCCTTTGCGCATTCTCATCGTTGAAGATGCCGAGGATCTCGGCGACGCCGTGGTGACGCGGCTAAGGGCGAGCGGCCACAGCGTGGAGTGGCTGCGCGACCGCGAGGCCGTGCTGGACTGGGCGCGCGACGGGGCGTTCGACGCCATCGTGCTC
>JAEZMP010000494.1 GCA_023442215.1 Pseudomonadota bacterium | reverse complement strand
GAGGCCGAGCTGGGCGGCGCGCACGGCGCAGACATAGCCGCCGGGGCCGGTTCCGATGACGACGAGATCGTAGGTGGCCATGGATGAATTCCTCGCTTGGACGGCGCTCCGGAACGGTGCTCCGGTGCGGGCGGGCGGGCAGGGGGACATGCCCGGGCACAACACCGATGGGGCGCGCCGGGAATGCCGGGAAGGATATGGTATCGCGGCAGGCGCCACCGCAACCAGCGGCTGCCTGGAGCGCTGCCGGACCGGCCGCCGCGCCCGTGTGACGCATAGCGCAGGATCGCCCCGCCCGAAAGCCCCGCGCAGCGCGGGGCGGCAGTGCGCCGCGCGCGATGCCGCCCGGGAAAGGGATTGGTGCCGCGCGGCTTAGACCAAGGTCTGGTGCACCCGGGCTCCGCCGGCCGGCACCGTCTGTTGCGCGGGCGGTGCGGCTCGGTTACCTCTCGAAGACGAAGCGGCGCGCCGGCCCGCTGGCTGCAGAGGCCGCCGCGCGGCCTCGCCGCGTGCAAGCCCCCTGCCGGAGAGCCCCATGGCAAACGAACCCGCGACCTTCGAGACCCTGATCGTCGAGACGCGCGGGGCCGTCGGCCTCGTCACGCTGGACCGGCCGAAGCAGCTCAATGCCCTGAACAGCGTGCTGATCCGCGAGCTTGTCGGCCAGCTGCGCGCCTTCGACGGCGATCCCGCCATCGGTGCCGTGGTGATCACGGGGTCGCAGAAGGCCTTCGCCGCCGGTGCCGACATCAAGGAGATGGCCGAACTCGGCTTCGTCGAGGCGTTCATCCACGATTTCCTCGGCGAGTGGGATGCCGTGGCGCGCACCCGCAAGCCGCTGATCGCGGCGGTGGCCGGATACGCCCTCGGCGGCGGCTGCGAACTGGCGATGATGTGCGACTTCATCCTGGCCGCCGACACCGCGAAGTTCGGTCAGCCGGAGATCACCCTCGGCATCATGCCCGGCGCCGGCGGCACCCAGCGGCTGACGCGGTTCGTGGGCAAGTCCAAGGCGATGGAGATGATCCTGACCGGCCGGCTCATGGACGCCGCGGAGGCCGAGCGCGTCGGCCTCGTTTCGAGGGTCGTGCCGGCGGCGGATCTGGTGGAGGAAGCCGTCAAGGTCGCCGGCAAGATCGCCGCCCTGTCGCGGCCGATCGTGATGATGGCGAAGGAGAGCGTCAACGCCGCCTACGAGACCACCCTCACCGAAGGGGCGCGCTTCGAGCGGCGGCTGTTCCACGCCATGTTCTCCACCGACGACCAGAAGGAAGGCATGGCGGCCTTCATCGACAAGAGGTCGCCGGATTTCCGCAACCGGTAAGCGGGATCGATACACGGAAACCCGAAGTGTTCGCCGTGCGGATTGGCCGTATTACTGATGTTATTTTATAACTTAACAGATGAACATGTCCTATAATTAATACACAAGCACGCTGGATCATGTATTTTGGGCCGCGTCGAACATGACGCGTCGCGAAAGACGCGGCTCAAAGGAAACAACGGCTATGAAACGGACTGTTCAGGCGGCCGTCGCCGCCCTGATGATTGCATCCAGCGCGTTGGTCGGCCCGGCTTTTGCCGCCGAAAACGCAGCGTCCTCCGCCACCGGTACTTTCGAGGCACCTGCCGCAGATTGGCTGTTCGTGCAGAACGCGCAGGCGGTGACTTTCGATGGTCACACGATGACGCTGCAGGGCGTGACGCCGCAGACGGTTATGTTCACCGACCGGCCGCAGCGGATGTCGGGCGATATCTCCACGACGGCCTTCACGAAGACCTGGACCGAAGGCAAGGACAACTTCCAGAAGGATCCGCCCAATGCCACCCTGTCCGTCGTCGTCGACGGCAAGGAGCAGACGGCGGTGGTGGAACTCTCCAATCCCCGCCTCGCCGGCAACGACCTGACCTACGACGTGCGCGTGCTCAACGGCGACGTGCCCCAGAAGGGCGGTTCGGCGACGCTGTTCATCGACTGGTGGTATGGCCGCTATGGCGGCGTCTGCCACTACGGCCCGTGGGGCGGCGTGCGCTGCTTCCATCCGTGGTGAGCCACGCGGCACGGCCGCTTGGCGTCCCGGAGCGCGTCTCGATCGGGTGGGCTCATCCGGTCGAGACGAGATCGCACCGGATTCAAGAGATTGAGCCTGTCCCCGCCGTTCGCATCGCCTCGATCTGAACGGGACATGCCCGGGCCGGCGGCTCTTCAGGCCGCTCCGCCGTCAGCGGTTCTCCCGGCCAGCCGATGAGCCGGCCGGCAGCGCGGCCGCAAGGTCCGGACGCCGCTCCCGCGTCAGCGCCAGCGACTGCTCGCGGCGCCACCGCGCCACGCGGCCGTGGTCGCCGCTGACGAGCACGTCGGGAATGGTCTCGCCCTCCCATTCGGCGGGGCGGGTATAATGCGGGTATTCGAGCAGCCCGTCGGAGAAGCTTTCCTCGGTGCCGGAACTCTCCTTGCCCATCACGCCCGGAATGAGCCTGACAACGGCATCGATCAGCACCATGGCGGCGAGCTCGCCACCCGACAGCACATAGTCGCCGATGGAAACCTCGATGAGGCCGCGCCGGTCGATCACGCGCTGGTCGACGCCCTCGAAGCGGCCGCAGATCACCGTCGCGCCCGGCCCGGCGGCGAGTTCGCGCACCAGGGCCTGGGTCAGCGGCCGGCCGCGCGGGCTCATCAGCAGGCGCGGACGGACGTCTTCCGGCGGGGAGGCCGCGTCGATCGCCCGGCCGAGCACGTCGGCCCGCAGCACCATGCCCGGGCCGCCGCCGGCCGGCGTATCGTCCACGGACCGGTGGCGGTCGGTGGCGCTGTAGCGGATGTTGCGCACGTCGAGCGACCACAGCCCGTTCGCCAGCGCCTTGCCGGCTAGGCTGACGCCGAGCGGGCCGGGAAACATCTCCGGGTAGAGTGTCAGGACGGTGGCCGCGAAGCTCACCGGTCGGCCTCCGTCTCCGTCTCGTCGCCGGTCGTGCCGGCGCGGTCCGGCTCCCCGACTTCCTCCAGCCGCGGCCCGTCCTCGCCGGGCTTGCCGCCGAGCAGGCCTTCCGGCGGCGCCACCACCATGCGGCGGCCGGCCAGGTCGATCACCGGAACCGCATCCTTGGTGAACGGCAGCAGGATCGAGGCGCCGCGCGGCGGCGCGATCTCCACGAGATCGCCGGCGCCGTAGTTGGGCACGGCGATTACCGTTCCGAGCCGCTCTCCGGCTTCGGTGACGGCGTCGAGGCCGATCAGATCCGCGTGATAGAACGTGTCCTCGTCCTCCGTTTCCGGAAGGTCGGCGCGGGAAACATAGAGATCGAGGTTGGTGAGGGTTTCGGCGGCGTTGCGGTCGGCGATGCCCTTGAAGCGGGCGATCAGCCGGTCGCCGACCATCTTCAGGCCCCGCAGCTCGAACACGCGTCCGTCGCGGGTTGCCAGGGTGCCATAATCCATCAGCGCATCCGGATCGTCTCCGAACGCGATCAGCCGCACCTCGCCGCGCACGCCGTGGGCGGCGCCGATACGGGCGATCAGAATGCGGTCGTCTTCAGTCATGGCGCGATCCTCGGCCGGGCCGGTTCCCGTCGGGGGCTTGGAGCGTCTCCCGATCTGACGGCATCATCAGATCGACCAGAAACCGCTCCGGATTCAAAGGCTTGAGCATATCCTTGCGGTGCAGATCGGTTCGATTCTGACCGGGACAGGCTCTGGAACGAGCGGAATCAGGGGTGCGCTCGGCCGCCCGCATCTATCCGCACGAAAGGGCGGAGCATGGAAACCCCGCCCTTTCGAAATGTGGAACCCTCTCCTGCGGCGCGACCGCGGCATCCGGTCCGGCCGGGCATGCCGGCCGGGCGTCGCCCGGAACGTCCCGCAGGGAGCGGGGATCACGAAGCGGGGATCACTCGGCGCTCGCGGCCTCGGCGGCGGCGCGCTTGGCTTCCGCGCGCTCCTTGGCCTTCTCGCCGGGCTCGGCCTTCTTCGGGTTGTTGCGCGCCGGGCGCTGGGCGAGACCGGCGGCATCGAGGAAGCGCAGCACGCGGTCGGTCGGCTGGGCGCCGTGGCTCAGCCAATGCTGCACGCGCTCGGCGACGAGCACGACGCGCTCGGGATTATCCTTGCCGAGCAGCGGGTTGAAGGTGCCGATCTTCTCGATGAAGCGGCCGTCGCGCGGGGCGCGGGCGTCGGCGACGACGATGCGGTAGAACGGGCGCTTCTTGGCGCCGCCGCGGGCGAGGCGGATCTTGAGGGACATGCTGAACTCCTTCGGTATTCGTCAGATGATCGTCTGCGTTCGGTTCGGTGTTATCGGCGTGCCGGTCCGGGTCCGTTTGCGGGCCTTGGGCCTCGGGCCGTGCCGCGCTTGTCGCGCGTCGCGGCACCGGCGGTTGGCTACGCCGGGTTCTGGTCCGCCTGCTCGCGCATGCGTTCGTGGTGGCGGATCACTTCCTTCACGATGAAGTTCAGGAACTTCTCCGCGAAATCGGGGTCGAGATCGGCGTCCCGGGCAAGCGCGCGCAGCCGGGCGATCTGCTGCGCCTCGCGGGCCGGGTCGGCCGGCGGCAGGTTCTCGCGCGCCTTCAGTGCCCCGACCGCGCGGGTGCAGCGGAAGCGCTCGGCGAGCATGTGGATCAGCGCCGCGTCGATGTTGTCGATGCTGGCCCTGAGGCTCGAAAGTTCGGGGGGAACGGTCCCGGTCATTTCTTCTTCGGTCCCTTGCCGAGTCCGGGCAGGCCGCCGAGGCCGGGCAGCTTGCCGCCAAGCCCGGGCAGGCCGCCGGGCATTCCGCCCGGAAGGCCACCGAGGCCGGGCAGCTTGCCGAAGCCGCCGGGCAGGCCGCCCGGCAAACCGCCGCCGCCACCGAGCCCGCCGCTCTTGGCCATCTCTTCCAGCGCCGCCGGATCGATCTTCGGTCCGCCGCCCATCAGGCCGCCGAACAGGCCGCCCTTCTTCTTGCCCATCAGCTTCATCATGTCCGCCATCTGGCGGTGCATCTTCAGAAGCTTGTTGACGTCCTCGACGCGCGTGCCCGAACCGGAGGCGATGCGCTTCTTGCGGCTCGCCTTCAGGATGTCGGGCTTGCGGCGCTCCTCGGTCGTCATCGAGCCGACGATGGCGATCTGGCGCTTGATCATGCGGTCGTCGAAGCCGGAGGCGGCGATCTGGTTCTTCATCTTGGCCACGCCGGGCATCATGCCGAGGATGCCCGACATGCCGCCGAGCTTCATCATCTGGCGCAGCTGTTCGGCCAGATCGTCGAGGTCGAACTCGCCCTTCGACATCTTCTGGGCGATCTTCGCCGCCTTCTCGGCGTCGACGGTCTGGGCCGCCTTCTCGACGAGGCTGACGATGTCGCCCATGCCGAGGATGCGCCCGGCGATGCGGTTCGGATCGAAATCCTCGAGCGCGTCTGCCTTTTCGCCCGTGCCGATCAGCTTGATCGGCTTGCCGGTGACTGCGCGCATGGAAAGCGCGGCGCCGCCGCGGCCGTCGCCGTCGGCGCGGGTCAGCACGATGCCGGTGATGCCGACGCGCTCGTCGAACGCGCGGGCGACCGTGACCGCGTCCTGGCCGGTCAGGCTGTCGGCGACGAGCAGCACCTCGTGAGGCGACGAGATCCGGCGGATTTCCGCCATCTCGTGCATCAGCGGCTCGTCGATGTGGAGCCGGCCGGCGGTGTCGAGCAGCACCACGTCGAAGCCGCCGAGGCGGGCCGCCGTCATGGCGCGCTCGGCGATCTGGGTCGGCGACTGGCCGGCCACGATCGGCAGGGTGTCGATGTCGTTCTGTTCGCCGAGAACCCGCAGCTGCTCCTGCGCCGCCGGGCGGCGCGTATCGAGCGAGGCCATCAGCACCTTGCGCTTGTCGCGCAGGGTCAGGCGGCGGGCGATCTTGGCGGTGGTGGTCGTCTTGCCCGAACCCTGCAGGCCGACCATCATGATGGCGAACGGCGGGGCGGCGTTGAGGTCGATCGGCTGGGCGTCGGAGCCCAGCATCTCCACGAGCTGGTCGTGGACGATCTTCACCACCATCTGGCCGGGGGTGACGGACTTCACCACCTCGGCGCCGATGGCGCGGTTGCGCACCTTGTCGGTGAACGAGCGCACCACGTCGAGCGCGACGTCCGCCTCCAGCAGCGCGCGGCGAACCTCGCGCAGCGCTGCGTCGACGTCGCTCTCGCTGAGGGCGCCGCGACGGGTCAGGGCATCGAAAATGCCACTCAGCCGGTCTGACAGGCTCTCGAACATGGGCGTTCCGAAATTCCGTTTTCCGCGAGGAGCTTTCCGCCGTCGCGCCGGCAGGAAGCCAACGCAAAACGCGCCCGCGGGCGAAAAATCGCTGGCGGGCGTTGGCCTCCGGACTCATGGCCCGGTCGGCGGATCGGTTCCTCGACACGATCGAAGTGGACGGCTTTTAAGGCCGGGCACGGCCCGGAGTCAAGCTCCGGCGCGGAAATCGCCGGAAAACGGGGCTTTCACCCCCGTTCGGCGAGACCCGGCCGGGGTTCGCGGACGCCCCACAGCAGCATCAGCCCGGCGACGAAGAAGACGGGGATCACCGCGAAGCCGGCCTGCTGGCTCGCGAACAGGTCGGTCAGCACCGCGATCATGATCGGCGCCACGAAGCTCGTCAGCTTGCCCGTCAGGGCATAGAGCCCGAAATAGGCCGTGAGGTGTTCCGGGGGCGAAATCCGGGCGAGCAGGGTGCGCGAGGAGGATTGCAGCGGCCCGACCGAGAGCCCGACCACGAGGGCGCAGGCCATGAACAGCCGCTCGGGCGTCGAGGAGAAGAGCGGCGCGCCCCGCTCGGGCGGCGCGACGGGAAAGACGAAGCCGATGTGGTCGCGGCCGATGGAGACGAGGCCGATGGAGACGACGATGAGCACCACGAGGCAGCCGGCGGCCACCGCCTTGGAGCCGAGCCGGTCGTCGAGCGGGCCGCCGGCGAAGGCGCCGATGGCGCCGAACAGGCTGAGCGAGATGCCGAAGATGCCGAGCTGGGTGTCGCCCCAGGCGAACTGTCCGGCGCCGTAGATGGTGCCGAGCGCGAACAGCGCCACGAGCCCATCGGAATAGAGCATCTGCGCGATCAGGAAGCGCGCCGCCGAGCGGGTGGAGGGCAGGGTGGCGATGGTCGCCCGGATGCGGCCGAGACCCTCGGCGACGGCGCGTCCGAGGGGCGGGGTGCGCCGGCTCGCCCGCTCCGGCACGAACAGGAACAGCGGGATGACGAATACGACATACCAGACCGCCGAAAGCGGTCCGGTCAGGCGGTCGCCCTCGAAGGCCGCCGGGTCGAGCCCGAACAGCGGCGGTATCCCGAGCAGCGTCAGCCCGTTCGACGGCGCGGCGACGATCAGGCAGAACACCGCGATCACCACGATCACGCCGGTGAAATAGCCCGCCGCCCAGCCCGTGCCGGAAAGCCGGCCGAGCCGGTCCGGCGCGACGAGGCCGGGCATCATCGCGTTGTTGAACACGGTGGTGAACTCGGCCCCGAGGATGCCGAGGAAATAGCCGGCGAGCGCGATCCCGACGGCGAACGGCGCGCCGGGCGCCGCGAACCACAGCATCGAGGCGCCGGCGACGAGCGGCAGCGAAAAGGCGAGAATCCACGGCTTGCGGGCGCCCGTGGCATCGGCGACCGCCCCCAGCACCGGCGCGCCCAGCGCCAGCACCACGCCGGCCGCGCCCGTCGCGTAGCCCCACAGCGCCTGCCCGGCGACCGCGTCGCCGACGATGCGCTGCGCGAAATAGGCCGGGAATACGAAGGTCAGGATCAGAGAGAAGAACGGCTGGGTGGCGCAGTCGAACAGGATCCACGATCCGACCGCGAGGCGGCCGGCCCCGCCGGCGGAACGGGATTGGGAAACGGCGTCCTGAACCGACATCGGCGACCCTGCGATTGCTCCACCCGTCCCGGCCGGTTGCAGCGGCACTGGCGGCCGCCGCGGCGGGTGTCGGCGAAACAGGGACAGATCGCGCGGGCTTGGTC
>JAEZMP010000493.1 GCA_023442215.1 Pseudomonadota bacterium | reverse complement strand
AACTGCGCGATGCCGAGGCGTTCGAGCACCGCGGCGGCCGCGGCCGGATCCGGCGCGACGCGGCCGAACCAGCGCCCCTCGCGGCCGACCGCGAGGTTCTGCTCGACCGTCATGTTCGGCCAGATGTGCGGCTCCTGATGCACGACCGCGACGCGGCGCCAGACGTCCTGCACCGGCCCGTCCGGGCGCATCAGCACGATCTCGCCGCTGTCGGCCTTCTCTTCGCCGGCGAGCATCCGCATCAGCGTGCTCTTGCCGGCGCCGTTCGGCCCTGCGATGCCGATGATCTCGCCCGATGTGAGATCAAGATCGAGGCCGTCCAGCGCGCGGGTCGCGCCATAACGCTTGGTGATGGCCTTGCCGGTCAAGCGGATCATGCCGCGGCTCCCGTCCGGGCCGAGCGCTGACCGGCGCTGCGGATCAGCTTCTGCGACACGAGGTCGAGCCAGACGGCGCCGATGGTCACGAAGCCGATGAACAGCAGCTGGACGAAGGACCCGACGCCGAGAAGCGCGAGACCGTTGTTGAGGAGCGCCAGAAGGATCACGCCGAGAAGCGTGCCGACGATGGTACCGCGGCCGCCGTTCAGGCTCGCGCCGCCGATGACCACGGCCGCGATCACCTGGAAGGAGAGCGAACTCGACTGCGTCGGGCCGACCGAGCCGACATAGGAAAAGTCGATGATGCCGGCGACGCCCGCCATGAGCGCGCTCAGCAGGAACACCACGTACTTGTATTTCCGGAGCGGAAGACGGGCGACGCGCGCGGCCTCCGCGTTACCGCCCATGGCCACGAGGCGGAAGCCGAAGATCGTGCGGTGGCGCAGGATCCAGAACAGGATGAAGGCGCCGAGCAGCCAGAGCGTCTCGACCGGGATGTCGTAGGCCATCAGCGCACCACCGAGGCCGTGGAAGAACGACAGTTCCCAGGCCGGCGGCAGGGGATCGTTGTAGGCGGGCGTGAACGTGGTGGCGTTGCTGATCAGCAGCGAGAGGCCGTCGGCGACGTTGAGCATTCCGAGCGTGGTGATGAAGGATGGAAGTCCCGCCCGCACCGTCAGGAAGCCGTTGACGAAGCCGACCAGGAGCGCAATGCCGAGACCTGCGCCGAGTGCGACGAGAAGCGACGTCGTGAACGGAAGGCTTCCGCCGCCGAGCCACAGCGTGGCCACGACCGTGCCGGCGAGCCCGTAGACGGCCCCGACCGAAAGATCGATTTCGCCGAGCAGGATCACCAGCATCTGGGCGAACGCGACGATGCCGAGCGCCACCATCGAGCGGACCAGCGTCAGCATGTTCTCCGGGCTGAGGAACGCGGAGCGCTGCGACTGCACGATCAGCGCGATCAGCACGATGGCAAGCGCGAGGCCGAGCGTCCTCAGGCTGTTCAGGACTTTTTGCGTGCCCAGGAGGGCGGACAGGGATTTCGTCATGATGGCTCCGGGGCAGCGAAAGCGAAGTGCCTATGAGAACGGCGCGGAGATGGTGCAATCTCCGCGCCGGCGACGGTGTTTCCGCTCCCTCAGTGAGACGCGGCCTTCAGGCGCTCGCGGCCGGCCTCGACGCTGAGCTCGTCCTGGCCACCGGCCTTGGTGATGACGATCGGGCGCAGATATTGCAGCGGATCGACCGGGGTCTCACCGGTGGCGAGATATTTCGCGCACTGCTCGACAGGGGCCTGGGCCTGGTTGTCGAAGCCCTGGTCGATGGTCACCAGGGTCGTGCCATCGGCGATCGCATCGAGGATGGCGCCGCTGACATTGAAGCCGGAGGTGAACACCTTGCCGTTCAGCTTGAGGTTACGGATGACGTTGCCCACGCCTTCGACGCCCTGGTCGGTGTGGAAGAACAGCGTCACGTCGGGGTGCGCGGTCAGGAACGGCGTCACCGAATTGAGCACTTCCTGGGTCGTGAAGTTCTTGCCGGTGGGAATGCCCGACTTCGCGTCATTGAAGAACTTCGCATCCGGGAAGACCGACTTGTAGCCCGCCATGAAGCCTTCCATGCGCGACTGCGCCCACGGCTGGTCCGGCGCACCGCTGCCCATCGCGATCTGATCGACCTTGATGCCCTTTTCCTTGATCAGCTTGGCGGTGGCCTCGCCGTTGATGGTGCCGGCCTGAACCTCGTTCAGAGCGTAGAACGCGAAGCGCTTCGCCTTCGGCGCATCGATATTGAGCGTGAACACCGGAATGCCGGCGTCGGCGTACTTGTTGATGATGCCGGTGAACTGGTTCGGCAGCGGCGGCTGCAGCGCAAGGCAATCGACTTGGCCGGAGTTCAGCAGCGTCTCGAGTTCGGCGAGCTGCTTGGTCGTGTCGGGATTGACCGGGCCGACCAGGCGGCAGTCGGCGGAGAGCTCCTTGTTGGCCGCGTCGCAGCCCTTCTTCGTCCCGATGCGCATCTCGGCGCCCTGGATCGGAATGCCCGTCCCTTCGATGTCGACGATGATGTTCACCTTCTCGCCGGCCTCGATCTTCTTGACGATCCGCGGCGCCAGCTTGAACTCGCCCCAGGGCATCTGGTGCGTCTTTGCGGCTTCCGGGACGGTCTTCTCGGCGGCGTAGGCCGAGGGTCCCGTGCCCGAGACGCCCGCGATGAAGGCCACGCCGGCCATGGCGAGCATGTGGCTGCGAAGGAAGGACATAGGGAGCTCCGTTCTCATCTGGAAATGTTCCGCTAGACAGAACTATGTTTTGTGCAATAGAACTGTATCGGACGAAGTCTCGTTGTCAATACGAGCCCGCGCGCATTTTGTGAGCGCGGCGCGCAATTGGGCTTGGGATGAAAGCGGCTGCCGCCGGGGTCCGATGGCGCCCATGACTTTCGCGAGCAGCCGGCGGATCGCTGC
>JAEZMP010000396.1 GCA_023442215.1 Pseudomonadota bacterium | reverse complement strand
CGAGCAGATCCGCCGTCATGTGCAGGAACTGGCTCATCGACGCCACGTCGAGCATCTGCGGATGCACGGTGACGAGCACGCTGCGCGCGGCGCAGAGAGCGGACAGCGTCAGGAAGCCGAGCGACGGCGGGCAGTCGAGGATGACGACGTCATAATCGTCTTCGACCGTGTGCAGCGCGGTCGCGACGCGCGAGAAGAACATGCGATCGGACGCGCTGGCGCTCTGGGCCAGGATGCGCGGCGTATCATGCTCGAAATCCTGCAGCTCCAGATTCCCAGGCACGATATCGAGCCCCGGGAAATAGGTGCTGCGGATCACCTCCGACAGCGGGCGGCGGGCCTCGTCGTAGCGGATGGCGCCATAGAGCGTCTCGTTCTCTTCCAGATCGAATTCCGGCTGGAGACCGAACAACGCCGAGAGCGACGCCTGGGGATCGAGATCGATGGCGAGGGTGCGGTAGCCGCGCAGCGCGAAATATTGCGCGACGTGCGCGGCCGTCGTTGTCTTGCCGGATCCGCCCTTGAAGTTGGTGACGGCGATGACCTGGAGATGCTCCCCCGGCCGGCGCACCGGCGAATAGGCCGGCTTGGTGCGCGCCAGCGTGCGGCGGAGTTCGTGGATCTGGTCGAGCGAGAACAGCCGCCGGCCGCGGCTGGTCTTCTCCGCTTCCGGCGCCTCGCCGGCCAGCGACAGATGGCGGATATAGGCGTCCGACACACCGATCAGCCGGGCGGCTTCGCCGGAAGTGAACTTCCGTAGTTCCTTCGCCGATGTCGGCGGAAAGGCGCGGGCGCGCAATTCCTTGAGCTGGGCGCTCAGAATCTCGGCATCGGCTTCGATCAGCCGCGTGAGCGACTTTCCGCCCCGGGAGTCGCCTTCCGGAGCATCGCCGCCTTGAGCCTCGCGCCGGGGCGCATCGATTTCCGTGAATTGCATTTTAACGCTCGGCGCCGGAATTTCGCATTCTCAGCGTAAATTCAGGCCAATGCCTGAGTCGGTCAAGCGATTATGCGTTAATAAAACCTGAACGATGTACGCGCCTGTGCGAATCCCGACATCCGGGAGCGCGCCGGTGGCGTTCCGGCTGCTGTGGTGTTGCGTTCTCAGCTGAGAACGGCAGGCCGGCGAATCATCAAGACGCCTCGTTCCCGATCCTAGCGGACGGGATCCGCCGATGCCAGCGTCTCGATCCTGCACTGGGCAAGGACGCCGCTGGCGAGACGCGGACATGAAAAGGCTCCTTCCCCGCCGGCGCGGACGCTGCGGGGAAGAGGCCATAACGGAAGATGTCCGCGCGGGAAGGCTTGGGGCTCAGTCGGGCCAGCGCAGCGTGCCGCTCACCGGCTTGCGGGCCGGCTGCATCGCGCCCGCCGGGCGTTCCTTGCTCATCAGCACATCCCGCAGCGCCTTGGCGACGATCTCCGCCTCGCCGGGATGCAGATTGCAGGGGTCCAGGAAGAAGTGCCCGCGCTCCACCTCGTGATTGCGCACGATGATCGGCGGCGAGCCCGCGGCGAGCGTCGCCGCCAGCCCGGCGGCGCTGAAGCCGCTGTCCGGCATGACGGTGACCTCGATGCGGTCGAGGGGATTGTCGGTCGGATCGGGAATCATGTGGGCCTCGATGCCCGGCAGCCCTTCGAGCGCCTTCAGCCACAGGTTCAGCGCCGCGGTCTCGCGGGCGCGGATGCCGGCGTGGTCGCGGCGCTCCCACACATCGAGGGCCGCCATCACACCCGCGACCGTCTCCTTGCCGACCTTCATGCCGCGCCCGATGCCGCGGTTCTGGAGATAGGCGGCGCGGACCAGGTCCTTGCGGCCAGCGACGAGCCCGCTGGTCGGGCCGCTCAGGAACTTGTGGCCGCTATAGATGACGATGTCGGCGCCGCGGGCGAGGAAGCCGCGCAAGTCGTATTCCGATGCGGCATCGACGATGACGGGAACGCCCTTGGCGTGGGCGATCTCGCAGACCTCCTCCAGCGACAGCATCCCATACTGCACCGTGTGGTGAGCGACGACGTAGAGCACGGCGGCGGTCGCCGGGGTGATCGCCTCGTCGACGTGATAGGACTGGGCGACACTGACGGTGCCGGCGGGGATGACCTTGGCCCCGGCAAGCCGGATCGACTGATCGACGGCGGCACCGTAGTTCACGATGTGGCCGAGCTGGATGATGACCTCGTTCTTGAGGCCCGTGGTGTCGTCCGGCAGCCGCTCGATGGCGAGCAGGCGGGTTCCGGTCATCGCGCCGGCGATCGCCATCGCGATGCCGCTCGCGCACGACGCGGTGACGAAGCCGGCTTCGGCGCCGGTCAGCCGGGCGATGGTGGACGAGGCCTTGCGCTGCAGGTCGTCCATCTCGACCCACTGTGGCGCCATCTCGGCCATCGCCTGGATGGCCTCCGGCACGATGATGGAGGCGCCGAGCGCCGTCATGGTGCCGGACACGTTGATGATCGGGCGAAGGCCGAGGCGTTCGCGGATCGGAAGGTTGGAGCGGTCGGGATGAGACATCACGGTTGTTCCTGAGGACGCGAAAGAGGGCAGGGGAGGCGTTGCGGCGGATCAGTCGTCGACTTCGACGACGGCCTCGATCTCGACGCTGATATTGCCGGGCAGCGAGCCGACGCCGATGGCGGAGCGGGCATGACGCCCGCGCTCGCCGAAGACGTCGATGAAGAGGTCCGAGCAACCATTGACGACGGCCGGATGGGCGCCGAAATCGGCCGCCGCGTTGACGAAGCCGAGCAGCTTGACGATGCGGCGCACGCGGGCGAGATCGCCGAGCGCGTCGTGCATCACCGCGAGGAGGTTGAGCCCCGTCAGTCTGGCGTGGGCGTAGGCCGCCTCGGTCGCGACGTCGATGCCCACCTTGCCGGTGTGCATGAAGCCGTCGTGCTCGCGCGGGCCCTGGCCGGACAGGAACATCAGCGGTCCGCAGCGCACATGCGTCATGAAATTGCCGATCGGTTCCGGCGGAGACGGCAAGGCGAGGCCGATCGC
>JAEZMP010000436.1 GCA_023442215.1 Pseudomonadota bacterium | reverse complement strand
GCCGATGATCGCGCAACTTCGCGCCGACCCGGCACTCGTCGTCGGCGACAACGAGCCCTATGACGGCGCCCTGCGCGGCGACACGCTTTATCGCCACGCCACCCGCCGCGGCATCGCCCATGCACTGCTGGAGATCCGGCAGGACCTCATCGCCGATCGCGACGGCGCCGTCGGCTGGGCCGAGCGGCTGGTGCCGATCGTACAGGCGATCCGCGCCCGCCCGGATGTCGCCGAGATCCGTCATTTCGGATCGAGAACCGGTCCGGTGGATCTTGGCTGAGGCGGCCTCGCGAGGCGCGCCGCGCCGCCCCGCGCGGCTGGGTGAAAGGCGTCTGCGGTTTGCAGCGGCGGCGCAAAGCGTCTCTAATCCCTTTGGCATCGAAGGACGGACCATGACCGGAGAGCGACATGAACGACGCGGCGAAGACAGCGCGGGCCGGTGGCACGGACGGGGCGGGCAGTGGGGCACCGGCACTGGACGAGGCGACCCGCACGGCGCTGGAGGCGGCGGCCTTCCGCAGGCTCGTCGCGCATCTGAGGGCCCGGCCGGACGTCCAGAACATCGACCTGATGAATCTCGCCGGCTTCTGCCGCAACTGCCTGTCGAACTGGTATCGCGAGGCGGCGGAGGAGCGCGGCATCGCG
Organism: Pseudomonadota bacterium; assembly: GCA_023442215.1. Classification (GTDB taxonomy): domain Bacteria; phylum Pseudomonadota; class Alphaproteobacteria; order Rhizobiales; family Segnochrobactraceae; genus Pseudoxanthobacter. The sequence goes on along the minus strand of JAEZMP010000436.1, from coordinate 8,695 downwards.
CTCGACAAGGAAGCGTCGCGCGAGATCGTCTACGGCATGCCCTACGAGGACTGGAAGGCGCTTCACCAGCGCGAGGCGGGCGAGGCGCAGCAAAGGGCTTTCAAGGCCGCCTCCGGCCATTGAGGGCGGTGCGCCGGTAATCCCGGCCGGTGCCGCTCTAGCCCGAAGAATGGCCGCCCGAGCTCTCGGGCGGATGCGTCGCCGGCGCGCGGCCTGGCCGGGCATACCGGGCCGGACGCATGCGGTTCGGGGTTGCCACCTTCCCGGCCATGCTTCAGGAGTGTCGGGCAGAGGCGAAGCCGGGCATCCGCTACCGGCCTGCCGCCCCAAAGCCTGTCCCGTCAGATCGGTCCAGAACGGACGCGGCGATGGGCTCAAGCTTATGTTCCGGCCCGTTCCCTCGGCGGCCTTTCAGCCGGGGAACATGCCGGAGACGACGTGTCGACGTGCAATCGAGGTACGGAAGAGAACATGACCACCGATATCGCCGAAACCGGCGTGGCCGCGGAAGAGCTGAAGCAGTTCATCGAGCGCATCGAGCGGCTCGAGGAAGAGAAGAAGGGCATCGCGGACGATATCAAGGAAGTCTACGCGGAGCTTAAGGGGCGCGGCTTCGACAACAAGGCGGTTCGCAAGATCGTCTCGATCCGCCGCCAGGATGCCTCGGAGCGGCAGGAACAGGAGGCCATCCTGGAGCTTTATATGCAGGCGCTCGGCATGGCCTGATCGCGTTTCGTTGCGGACGTGATGAACGAAACGGTAACGCCCGGGATGCGAGCCTCGTGCGGCGCGATTCGGATTGCCGCGCGACGAGGCTTTCGATGTGGCCTTCGATATCGCGCTCGACGGGGCGGCTGAGGAGGCGCAGTCGGCGAAGTCCGGCCTGTGAGGCGTGCGACAGCCTCGCGGCCGCAGGTGCAGGTGCTGTAAACGAGGGCGGTGTCGCCGGTAATGCGTAAGAGCGGAGCAAGCCGACGGGGGAGGCGGGGCGGGACACGGAACGCTCCCGGCCGGCTTCGCACGCCTGCCGGCTCTGCCGTTGTGCGCGTGGCCTCGGGCCTCACCTGCGTGCTGCTTTCAACGGTACTCGCCACTCCCGCCTCGGCACGCTGGTTCTGGGAGCGTGAGCCGGCAAGCGATGCGCAGACCGCTGCCGGCGGCAAGGGCGACCGCGGCGATGCGCGGCACCGCAGTGCCGTCAATCTCACGATCGACATCACCGGCGGCAACGGCGACGTCCGCTCCGCGGTGCAGGATGCGTCGGGGCTCTACGGCCTGGAGCAGGACGGCGCGCACTCGACGGACGAAGTGCTGCGTGCCGCGCTGTCCGAGCGCGCGCGCATCATCGGCGCGATGTACCAGCAGGGCCGCTATGCCGCCGTCGTGGAGGTCGAGGTCGCCGGCACCAGCGTTTCCAATCCGGCGATCCGCGACGCGATCGAGGCGGCGTTCGCCCGCGGTGCGATTCCGGCGACGATCCGGCTCACGCCCGGCCCTGTGTTCCATCTGGGCACCATCGCCGTCCACGATCCGGACGGCCGGCCGGCGACGATCGTCGGCGCGGCTGCGACCGGTCTTGCCGTCGGCGATGTTGCCGGTTCCGCAGGCCTCGTCGCCGCGGAGGCCAGGCTCACGTCGGCGATGCAGAATGACGGCTATCCGCTGGCGCGGGTCACGAGCCGCGAGGTCGTGGCCGACCACCGCGCGGTCAAGGTCGACGTCACCTATGTGGTCGATCCGGGCCGCAGCGCCACCTTCGGCGCGGTGGAGGTTCGCGGCACCGACAAGATGAATCCGGGCCTGATCCGCCGCTGGGCGCCGTTCAAGGCCGGCGAGCGCTACGATCCCGCCCAGGTCACGGCCTACGAGCGCTATCTGCGCGGGCTCGAGGTGTTCGATTCCGTGCGCGTCACCACGGCCCAGGCGGTGGAGGCGGACGGCTCGATCCCGATCATCGTGACGGTGGCGGAGCGGAAGCTGCATTATGTCGGCGCGTCCGCCACCTGGTCGAGTACCGACGGCGCAGCACTGACGGCCTATTGGGGCCACCGCAACCTGTTCGGGGGCGCGGAACGGCTGCGGCTGGATGCGACGGTGTCGCGCCTGTTCGTCAATGCCACCAACGACCTCGAATATCGTGTGGGCTTCACCTTCACCAAGCCGGGCATCTGGTCCTACAAGAACGACCTGACCATCGCGAGCCACCTCGTCCGCGAGGCGCCGAAGGCCTATACGCGCGAGGGTTTCGACAACACCATCAGTCTGATCCATCGCTTCGACGACAGGCGTGACGTGTCGATCGGCTTCTCGCCGAGCTGGTCGCATATCACCGATGCCTACGGCGAGCACTATTATGCCCTGTTCGGCATGCCCGTGGCCGGGCGGATCGACACCACGGACGACAAGCTCAATCCGTCCGAGGGCTATCGCGCCGTCGGTTCGATCGAGCCGGTCGTCGGCGACATCGGCGACAGCACCTTCATGCTGCTGTCGAATGCCACATTCAGCGCCTACAAGGCGCTCGACGATGCCAAGCGCTTCATCGTCGCCGGCCGCATCCAGGTCGGCAGCGTGGTCGGGCCTTCGCTCGCCGATACGCCGGCTAACGACCGCCTTTATGCCGGCGGTGGCGGGTCCATCCGCGGCTATGCCTATCAGGCGGCGAGCCCGCGCGATGCGTGGGGCCAGATCACCGGCGGGCGCAGTCTGTTCGTGACATCGCTCGAACTGCGCACTCGGATCACCGAGACCATCGGTCTGGTGCCGTTTGTCGACATGGGCAGCGCCTACACGGAAAGCTGGCCGAACTTCTCCGAGCCGATGAAGATCGGCGTCGGGCTCGGCCTGCGGTATTTCACGTCCATCGGTCCGCTGCGCCTCGACGTGGCGGTGCCGACGACGCACGAAAAGGGCGATCCTTCTGTGGCCGCCTATCTCAGTATCGGGCAGGCCTTCTAGGGATCGGCCCATTCGGCCCGGCGCGCATGAGCGGACGATCCGCCTGTGGGCGCGGGCAGACAACGCGATCCGGATGCCGCAGGGCCCGGATTCAGGACACGGGGAGACAGCGCGGGTGAACGAGCGGACGGCGCGGCCCGAGGGGTCGCAACCGCAGCGCAGACGGAAGAGACCGGTTGCCGGGCGGCTCGTGCGCCGCGCGGCGCTGGCGGTGCTTGCCGTCGTCGTCGTTGTCGCCGCCCTTGCCTCGTTCCTTGTGTTCACCGCCCCGGGGCGCACCGTTCTTATCCGCGTGGTGGAGGCCGTCACGCGGATGACCGGCTCGCCGGTGACCATCGCCGCCATCGAGGGGCCGCTGGATGACCTGCGTCTGCGGGATATCGGCGTCGGCGATCGCGACGGCCCGTGGCTTTCCATCGACAGCATCGCGCTCGGCTGGCGCCCGGCGGCCCTGCTTCGTCGTGCCGTCGTCGTGGAGCGGCTCGATGTCGGGCGGGTGGACGTGACGCGCATGCCGCACGCCGAACCGTCGTCGCAGCCGTCGGAGGGGTTCGCGCTTCCGGTCGACGTGTCCGTGGCGGGCTTCAAGGTCGGTACCGTCTCGCTCGCCTCCAGCGTCGCCGCGGGCCGCGCCGTCGACTTTGGCCTGTCCGGCCGGCTCGATCTGCCGGTTCTGACCGAAGGCGCCCCGGTCGATATCGATGTGTCGGTGGACGGGCAGGGACCGGATGACCCCGATGCCCGGCTGGCGCTGACGTTCCGGTCCTCGGACCAGACGCTGGGCGTTTCCATCGATGCCAGCGAGCCGGCGGGTGGCGTCGTCCACCGCATGGCGCGGCTCGGGCAGGATGCCCCGCTCGCGCTCGTGGTGAAGGGCGAAGGTCCACTCGATTCCTGGGCCGGAACGCTCCGGCTGGCGCTCGGCGACCAGACGCTGACCGAAGGCAAGGCGAGCATCGCGAGGGTGAACGGCGGTCGTCGCATCACCGCCGATCTCGACGCGACCATCGCCGAGACGCTTCCGGGTGCCTACCAGCCGCTCGCGGAAGGCGGCATCCGCGCCGTGCTGTCGACACTCGTCGGCGACGACGGCGTCGTCGAGATCGAGAAGGCCGATCTTGCCGCCGCGGCCGGCACGATGTCTGCGACCGGCAGGGTCGCCACCGCCACCGGCGAACTCGATCTCGCCGTTGAAGCCGGTGTGGCGAAATCCGACGTGTTCGGCGGCCTCACCGGCGCGGTCGCGACATGGGACAGGGCGACGCTTTCCGCGAAGATCGGCGGCACCTCCGCCGCGCCCTCCGTGACCCTGACCGGACAGATCGAAAAGCCGGCGGCCGGGCCGCTCACGGGAAGTGCGTTGACGTTGCAGGCGTCGTCCAGCGAAGTCACGTCCCTGCTCGGCGCCAGCGGCTCGCGCCAGATCGATCTCGTCGCCAACCTGCAGGATGCGGCCCTGGCCGGACGGAAGCTCGATGCCGCCGGCGCACCGCGCCTCAACGTGAAGGCCACCGTCGACGACAGCGGCAAGGCGGCCATCGACGACGCGGAACTCGTCGCGCTCGGCCTCACCGTGAAGGCGACCGGCGGCTGGGCGAACGGCGCGGCCACCATCGATCTCGCCGCCGAGACCAAGGACTTGAAGCCCATCGGTACGTTAGTCGATCACCCGCTCGGCGGTGGTGCCAAGCTCGCCCTGAAGGGCAGTGGCGATCCGGAGCGGCTGACCGGAAATGCCGACGTGCAACTCGCGGCCGAGGGGCTCGCCACCGGAATTCCGGCGCTCGATGCCCTGCTCGGTGCAGCCCCCAAGCTGACCGCCGGCCTGTCCGCCGCCAACGACACCGTGACGGTCGAGCGCTTCAGCCTCGAAGGCGCGAAGCTGACGGCGAGTGCGAAGGGCGGCTTCGGCACCAGCACCCAGGGCCTCACCCTCGATGCCGCACTGGCCGACCTCTCCGCGCTGGCGCCGACCCTCGCCGGTCAGGCGAAGCTCGCCGCCAGCCTGACAGGCAGTTTCGAGGCGCCGGTGCTGAAGGCGAAGATCTCCTCCGCCGAGATCGTCGCCGCCGGCCAGCGCATCCGCGACCTGAAGGCCGATCTCGAAGGCAGCCGCCATGACGACGGCCGCATCGACGGCCGTCTCACGCTTGCAGGCTCGTCCTCCGGGCGGCCGGTCACCGGCTCCGTCGCGTTTGCCCATGGGCCCGACGGGCAGAGCCTGAAGGTCGCCGATCTCGCCTTTGTCGGGCTGACGGCCTCGGGCGACCTGTCGCTCTCTGCCGCGGGCAAGCCGGGCGGCCGGCTCGTCGTCAGGGCGACGGACGTGGCACCGCTCGCCGCGCTCGCGGGGCAGCAGGCGAGCGGCGGCTTCGACGCGACGATCGATCTCGGATCGGGCGGCGCCGATGAGGCGCGCCTCGACCTGAAGTCCGCGCGCCTCGCCGTAGCGGACGCAACCGTCACCGATCTCTCCGCGTCGGTCGTCGTCGCGCAGCCTCTCGGCACGCCGCGCTTCAACGCCACGGTGACGGCGGCCTCGCTCGTCGCCTCCGGCGCGAACGCCGAGGCCGTGCGCGTCACCGCCGCCGGGCCGCTGACTGCGATCGTCACCGAGGTCGGCCTGCGGCTCCAGGGGGCGGCCATCGCCTCAAGGGCGACGGTTTCGCTGCCGGACGGGCAACCCCTGGGCAGCGCCGTCGATGTGGCGCTCGCCTCGTTCAGCGCCAATCGCGACGACATGTCGGTCGCCCTGTCCCGTCCGGGGCGGGTGTCCTACCGCCCGGACCGCACCAGCCTCGATCTCGCGCTCGCGGTCCGTGGCGGCGGCACTGCGACCGTCACGGGCAACGTCGGCACGCGGGCGCTCGATCTCTCCGTGGACGTCGCCGCCCTGCCACTCGCGCTGTCGCGCATCTTCGTGCCAGAACTCGGCCTTTCCGGCACGCTTGCCACCCGGGCGCGGATCACCGGCACCCCGGCCGCCCCGCGCATCGCCTACAATCTTAACGTCCGCGGCGCCCGCGTTGCCGCGATGCCGGATGCCGCGCCCTCGATCGATCTCGATCTCCAGGGCACGACAGGCACCAGCGGCGTCACGCTGAACGGCGCGGTCAATGCCGGCTCCACCCGCATCACGCTCGACGGCACCGCGCCGACGACGGCGTCCGGCCGCTTTTCCATCCGCATGCGTGGCGACGCGGACCTGGCCCTCGTCAATCAGATCGTGCCGTCCGCGTCCCGTCAGGTCGGTGGCCGGCTCTCGCTCGACGGCACCGCGCAGGGCACGCTGGCGGAGCCGGATTTCAACGGCACTCTGCGGGTCGCGGGCGTTTCGTTCTCCGACGTAATGACCGGCGTCGATTTCCGCGACATTTCCGGCGTGATCCGTCTCGACCGGCGTGTAGCGCGCCTGGAGAACATCACCGGCCGTGCGGTGGCGGGCGGCACGCTCGCCATCACCGGCACCGTCGGGCTCGATCCCGCAACGGGCTTTCCGGCCGACATCGCCATCGCCGGCCGTTCGCTCGTGCTGCGTTATCAGGGCATGGTTCGCGCGCAGGCGACCGCCGACATCACCATTCGCGGACCGGCCGCCTCCGCGCCGGAGATAGCCGGCAACATCGTGCTCGGACAGGTCGACGTCACCATTCCGGATCGGCTGCCGTCCTCGGCCGCGCCGATCGACGTGATTCATATCAACGTGCCGCCGGACCAGATCGATCTCTTCACCCAGCCCGCGCCGCCGCGGCCCGCCGGCAGCGCCGAGCCGAAGCCGTTCGATCCGAAGATGGACATCACCGTCACGGCCAACAACCGGGTGTTCGTGCGCGGGCAGGGCATCGACGCGGAATTCGCCGGCCGGTTCGCGATCACCGGAACCGCCTCCGCCCCCATCGTGAACGGCGATCTCGACATGCGTCGCGGCACGCTCACGATCCTCGGCCGCAATCTCACCTTCAGCCGCGGCAATCTCACCTTCGTCGATTCGCTCGATCCCCTCCTCGACCTCATCGCGGAGACGCGGGCGAGCGACATCACGGCGCAGATCGTGGTGACGGGCCGGGCTTCGGCGCCGGTGTTCAACTTCACCTCGTCGCCGCCGCTCCCGCAGGATGAGGTGCTGGCGCGGCTGCTGTTCGGCAAGTCGGCGGGCAATCTCAGCGCCGGCGAGGCACTGGCGCTGGCCGACGCGGTGGGCAATCTCAGCGGCTTCTCGCGCGGCCCGGGGCTGCTCGACCGCATCCGCCGCATGATCGGCCTCAGCCAGCTCAACATGACCTCGGATGCGCATTCGAACCCGGCGCTCCAGGCCGGCGGCTACGCGACCGACAATCTCTATATCGGCGTCCGCCAGGGCACGAGCGCGGCCTCGACGCGGGTGACGGTCGATCTCGACATCACCAAGCACCTGCGGCTGCAGGGCGAGGTCGGCATTACCGGCGAGGCCAAGATCGGCATCGGCACGGAGATGGATTACTAGAGCGCGCTTCGCTCTGAACGGGACATGCTCTCAGGCGCGCGAACCGCCTGCGAGGTGACTTGAGGCGGCTCAGCCCGGCACCCGCACCCGCACCCTGAGGCCGCCGAGGGGCGAATCCCCCAGCACGACGTCGCCGCCGTGACCGCGTGCGGCATCGCGCGCGATGGTAAGCCCGAGGCCGGTGCCGGTCTGGTCCTGGTTGCGGGCGCTATCGAGCCGGAAGAACGGACGGAACACCGCCTCGCGCTGGTCCTCGGGAATGCCGGGACCGTCGTCGTCGACGATGACGGTGATCCAGCCGTCGGCATGGCGGCCGGAGATCTCGATGGTCTTGCCGTAGCGGGCGGCGTTCAGCACCACGTTGAACAGGAGTCGGCCGAAGGCCATCGGCTTGACGGACACCATCGGCTCGCCTTCGAAGGTGGAGCGAACCACGGCGCCGCGTGCCACCGCTTCGTCCTCGATATAATCGAGCATGGTGGTGAGATCGACGAGCGAGGCCTGCTCGTCGCCGTCCCCGCGCGCGAAGGCGAGATAGGCCTCCAGCATCGCGTTCATCACGTCGACGTCCTGCTTCAGCGCCTCGATCTCCTCGTCGTCGCCCAGCATCGCGAGTTCCAGGCGGAAACGGGTGAGGATGGTGCGCAGGTCGTGGGAAACGCCGGCGAGCATGGTGGTGCGCTGCTCAAGCTGGCGTTCGATGCGGCGGCGCATCTCCATGAAGGCGAGCGCGGCCTGCCGCACCTCGAGCGCCCCGCGCGGCCGGAAATTTTCCACCGGCTGTCCGCGGCCGAACCGCTCGGCGGCTTCGGCGAGGGTCTGGATCGGGCGGATCTGGTTGCGCAGGAACAGGACCGCGATGCCGATCAGCACCAGCGATGCGCCGACCATCCACACCAGGAAGATGTGGGCGTTCGAGGCATAGGTCTGGCTGCGCCGCGCGAAGATGCGAAGCACCTTGTCGCCTAGGTCGATGCGGATCTCCACATAGTCCGACCGCCCGACGGTATCGATCCAGAACGGCCGCTGAATCTGGGTGGAAATGAGCCGGCTCAGTGTCCGGTCCAGCAGGGAGAACAGCGGCTTGTCGGCGGGCGGCGGAAGCGGCGTCGGCGGCAGCACCTGCACCGACAGATCGAGGTCGCGCATCGCGATTTCGCGGAAGGTCTTGTAGCCGGGGTCCTGCGGATAGGACTCGAGAATACCGATCAGGGCGGCAATGTCGCGGGGGGTGGCCTCCGACAGGCGCTGGGT
>JAEZMP010000360.1 GCA_023442215.1 Pseudomonadota bacterium | reverse complement strand
AGTCCGGCCTGCGGGCGGTGCTGGGGGTGACCTCCAAGCGCGACTACTGGTTCCCGGAGGTGCGCACCCTCGGCGGCGCCGTGTTCGTCATGGGCACGGTGCTCTATCCCTATGTCTATCTCAGCGCCCGGGCGACCTTCCTGATGCAGTCCGCCGCCGCGCTCGACGTGGCGCGCACGCTCGGCGCCGGTCCGTGGCGGCTGTTCTTCCGCGTCGCGCTGCCGCTCGCCCGCCCGGCGATCGCGGTGGGTATCTCGCTGGCGCTGATGGAAAGCCTCAACGACATCGGCGCGGTGCAATATCTCGGGGTGCGGACGCTGACGGTTTCCGTCTACGACACCTGGCTCAACCGAAATTCGCTTGCCGGCGCGGCGCAGATTTCCGTCGCGATGCTCGCGGCGATGTTCGCCCTCGTCGCGGTGGAACGCGCTGCCCGGCGCCGCCAGCGCTTCCACGCCGGCAGCCGGGCCGCCGTCGTGGTGCCGCGGCCGCTGCCGCGCGGCCGAGGGCTCGTCGTTGCCGGGCTCTGCGCGCTGCCGGTGGTGGCGGGGTTCGTGCTGCCGGCGCTCGTGCTGGCGCGCTCGGCGCTGCGCCGGCTCGACCAGGCTTCCGATCCCGCGCTGGCGCTCGCGGGGTTCCACAGCATTTCGCTCGCCGTCGTCGCGGCCGTCGCCACGGTCGCCGCCGGCGCGGCGGTCGCCTATGCCGTGCGGCTGAAGCCGGGACGCTGGCCGCGGCTCGGCGCCGCCATCGCCTCCATCGGCTATGCGGTGCCGGGCACCGTGCTGGCGGTCGGCATCCTCATGCCGCTTTCGAGCCTCGACGCGGCGCTCGCCCGCACGCTGCGCGACCTGTTCGGCCTCGCCGCCGGGCTGGTGCTCGCCGGCTCCGGCGCGGGGCTCGTCTATGCCTATTGCGTGCGGTTCCTGGCGGTGCCGATCGGCAATGTCGAGACCGGCCTCGGCCGGCTTTCGCCGCATCTCGACATGGCGGCGCGCACCCTCGGCCGCACCGCCGCCGGCACGCTCCGCGACGTGCTGCTGCCGCTGCTCCGGCCCTCGATCGCCACCGCGGGCCTGATCGTGTTCGTCGAAACGATGAAGGAACTGCCGGCGACCGTGCTGCTCAGGCCCTTCAATTTCGAGACTCTGGCGACCACGGTGTTCAACGCCGCCTCGCGCGAGCGGTTCGAGGACGGCGCGCTGGCGGCACTCGCCATCGTCGCCGTCGGGCTGGTGCCGGTGATCGTACTCGCGCGCGCGAGCGCGGGCGGGCGCAACCTTGCACGGCGGCAAGCTTCGGCCGAAATCCGTGATGCGTTGCAGCATACGCCGGCCTGATCGGGCCGATCCGCGATTGTCTCCCGCGGCCCGATCCGCGATAGTGGAGCCACGTCTTTCCAATCCGGATCCGCGGTAGTGATGTCTTCTTCCTCGACCAGGCCGGCTGTTGCCCGTTTCCGGTGTTTCGAATGCGGCGAGCCCCTGTTTGCGCAAGGCCGCAGCTGCCCGCATTGCGGCGCCACGAACTCGATCCATCCGATTGAAGAGCAGCCGGCGACGGCCGAAGCCGACGCGGTCGCGGAGACCCGCGAGGCACCGGCCACGGACGTCGCCGGCATTGACGCTGCGGGCGGAAAGGTGCGCGATGCCACCGATCCGGCGCCGGCTTCCGTGCCGGATGCCCTGCGTCCCGAAGCTTTGCCTGCCGAAGCCTTGCCTGCCGACGCGTTGCCTGCAGACGCCGCGGATGCGGACGCACCGGTCGCCGCTTTCGGCGGGACCGATGCCGCCGAAACGGATGTGATCGCCGCGCGCGACGGCCTCGCGCCGGACCGGGTGTCGGCGGACGCCGGTGACGCGGCTGCCGAAGCCGGCTTCGCCGCGCCGGCGGCCGAACCGGACCTCGAAGACGGACGGATCGAGCCTGCCTTCGACGTGCCCGAGGCGAAAACGGCCGAGCGTGAGCCCGCCGCGCCCGAGCCTGTCGCGCCCGAGCCTGCTGCGCCCGAGCCGGCGGATGCCACGGCCGGGAAAGCGGCGGCCGACGCGGCGTTCTCCCCGGCGGTACCGCAGCCGAAATCCGATCTCGCGCCGGCGTTCGCAGCCGCCGGACCCGCGGAGACGAAGCCCTCGTTCGATGCCGCGCTGGAAGACGTGAAGCCCGGTGCGGACATTGCGGCGGAGAAGGCGGAAGGCGATGTCGCGGCCGATGGTGGCGAGACAGCAGCCGAGGCGTCCACGGATGCGCCGGCCTTCGCACCCCGGGCCTCATCGGGCAGCGCCGGCACAGGTGCCGGTGCCGCGCTCGGCGCGGCGGCCGCCGGAGCGGCATTCTCGGCCGGGACGAGGCCGGTCGAGGCCGAGCCGGCAGGCCGTGGTCAAGCCAAGCCCGGCTGGCTGAAGTCGCTCTGGCCGGGCCCGCTCGGCGACAGGTCGAACGCGCGGTCGAAGCCTTCGAAGGCCAAGCCGAAAGCCGCCGCCCGGCCCGCTCCGCCGCCGCTGCCGCCCCGGCAGGAGACGCCGGCCCAGTTCGTCCGCACCGCCCGGCGCACCCGGCTGATCCAGCTCGCCGTCGTCACCTGCCTCGTGGTGCTCGCGGCGGTCTACGGGCGGTCGTGGCTGAAGACGGCGGGGTTCCTGACCTCCGGCATCGAGGTGCAGGCCAGCACCAACTGGACCAACCTGCCGGTCGATCCGGCGGTGTTCTCCGGCGGCCCGGCGATCATCTCCGCCAACGGTCCGTTCCGGCTGCGGGTGGACGGCACGGTCTACACCATCGTCGGCCGCGAACAGGTGGTGGTGCCGATCGGCGATGCGACGACGGTCGAGGTGCGCTCCATCGAGCGGCCGCTCACCGTCCGCTTCCTGCCCGGTCAGGGCTGAGGACTGCGGCCGGACGGATCGCCAGGGCTTACACGTCCGGCGGCTTCAGTCGCGAGACGAGCACTTGTCGCGTTCGGACCGATGCGATCCGAACCACGGCGATATCATTCCGCTTCGAACGTTCTGTGGCTTCGCGCCGGGCGGATGAGATTCCATCCGCTCGCGAGGCGCGCGGCGCCGGAACCCGCCGCCTCGGGCGCGTCGGCGTGTCCCCCGACCTCGGACGCGCGCGTTCAGTTGTTCGAGACGCACACGCCGAAGATGGTTTCCTCGCCGGTGCCGATGGGCGCGGCGCACGGCGCGAACTTCAAAAGCCGGCCCTGCGCCAGCATCAGCCGGCTTTGCAGCGCATTGAGCGAGAGCGACTGGGTGATGCCCTCGTCGCTTTCGAAGGTGCCGATCGCGGACTTCACCTGATCCGGCGTCGGCGTGGTGCCGCTGTCGAGATAGCGCAGGTTCGACAGCATGCTGATGACCTGCGGGTCGTTCTCCTGGGAGATCGGCGGCGCCTGGACATCCTCCTGCGGCGGCGGCTCCGGCTGTACCGTGGGCGCCGGCAGTTCGGCCGGCGCCGGCGCGGGAGCCGGCGGCTGGGTATCCGGGGTGGCGGGCTGCGCGGCCACCTGCTCCGGCGGCGGCTCGTCGCCCGGCCGCGGCAGCGGCAGGATCACGGTCGGAATCGGCGCCGGCACCGCCGCTGACGGCGGCGGCTTCGATGGCTTCGGGGCGGGCGCCGTGCGCGGCGGCGCCGCGGCGACGCGGGGCGGCGCCGGCACCACCA
>JAEZMP010000335.1 GCA_023442215.1 Pseudomonadota bacterium | reverse complement strand
CCGTCATTGATGCCGGACGCGTTGGCGGCCGTGACCGAGCCGTCCTTGCTGAAGGCCGGGCGCAGCTTGGCGGCGGCCTCGAGGGTGGCACCGGCGCGGATATATTCGTCGGTGTCGACGATCTTGTCGCCCTTGCGGTCCTTGATGGTGATGGGGACGATCTCGTCCTTGAAGCGGCCGGCGTCGCGGGCGGCTTCAGCCTTGTTCTGGGAGGCGACGGCGAAGGCGTCCTGCTGCTCGCGGGTGATCTGCCACTTGGTGGCCACGTTCTCCGCGGTGACGCCCATGTGATAGCCGTTAAAGGCGTCCCACAGGCCGTCCTTGATCATGGTGTCGATGAAGGACATGTCGCCCATCTTGTGCCCGGCGCGCAGATAGGCGGCGTGGGTCGACAGGCTCATGTTCTCCTGGCCGCCGGCCACGACGATGTCGGCATCGCCCCCGGCGATCTGCTGCATGCCGAGCGCGACGGCGCGCAGGCCGGAGCCGCACACCTGATTGAGGCCCCATGCGGTGGTGCCGATCGGCAGGCCGGCGCCGATCGAGGCCTGGCGCGCCGGGTTCTGGCCCTGGGCGGCCGTAAGGACCTGGCCAAGGATGACCTCGTTGACTTCCTCCGGCGCCACCTTGGCGGCGGCCGTCACGGCCTTGATGACCTCAGCGCCGAGAACGTGGGCGGGCGTCGCCGCGAACGATCCGTTGAAGCTGCCGACCGCGGTGCGCTGCGCGCTGGCGATCACGATTGCCTGGCTCATGTCCCTGTCCTCATCCGCTTGTCCGGTCCGGGCGACCGGCGTCGTTTCAAGGCTGCTGCGAAGCCAGCCGGTCGCCGGGCGGTTCCCGTCCCGTATCCCGTGCCGAAGATGGCACGCTGCGGCTCCAGCTTCGCGATGCGCGTCTCATTCTCCCGATCGGCGATCGGCGCGAACCTCTTCCGGGCGTCACGGCAGGCCGTGCATCCCGGAGCGCAGCCGCACGCCGTTGCGGACCGATGTGAGCCGGGGCGATGGCGCAAGTCAACTCGGGTTTCAACCTTAGTGCGGTGCAGCGAGGTCGCGTGCATTGCAGCATGGGTGTTGCGATGCAAACGACGAAAGCGGTGGCATGGAAACGTGGAAGCTTTTATCGTCCCATGGAAACCGGCTTTGAGCCGGACGAGACAGGGCGGGGCTAACGACCGACGATGGCAAAGACCAACGAGGCTACCATCATCAAGAAGTACGCCAACCGGCGGTTGTACAACACCGGGACGAGTACCTACGTCACTCTCGAAGATCTGGCCGAGATGGTGAAGAACGAAGAAGACTTCGTCGTCTTCGACGCCAAGTCCGGCGAGGAGATCACCCGCTCCGTGCTGACCCAGATCATCTTCGAGCAGGAGAACAAGGGCCAGAACCTGCTGCCGATCTCTTTCCTGCGCCAGCTCATCCGCTTCTACGGCGATTCGATGCAGAACCTGGTACCGAGCTATCTCGATTTCTCGATCTCCTCGCTCTCGCGCGAGCAGGAGCGGTTCCGCAATCACCTGACCACCGCATTCGGCTCTTCCGCCTTCGACGCGCTGGAGGATCAGGTCCGCCGGAACACCGAGATCTTCGAACGGTCGATGCGGATGTTCCTGCCATTCGGATCGACCGGCGAGCCGCAGCGCCCCGCGACCGAGGAGACCAAGGCCGCGGCGCCCGTCAACGAACTCGAGGAAATGAAGCGCCAGCTCGCCGACATGCAGCGCAAGATCGAGTCGATCGCCGTGCCGAAGAAGGGCGAGGCGGACTGACCTGACACGGACGCTGCCGCTCGGCTGCCCGCCCGCCGGGCGTTCCGCCGGCGTGCGGTCGGGCGACGTCTTCGGCGCTTCGCACCGCGCGCGCCGTCCCGCGGCTGGCGCGCAAGCCACCACCCCCTGGGCGCATCCGCCCGGACCGGAGATACATCGTGACCGACCTGCCCATGGCGCTCGCGCGCAAGATCATCGACGAGGGCTTTTTGAAGTCCGCGGAGCTGGGGCTGAAGCCGCTCGCCATCGCCGTGCTCGATGCCGCCGGCCAGCTAAAGGCGTTCGCCCGGCAGGACGCCCCGGCCTTGCTGCGGGCCGACATCGCCATCGGCAAGGCCTACGGCGCGCTCGCCGTCGGGCTCGGTTCCCGCGCCCTGAACCGTATGGCGATCGAGCGGCCGCATTTCGTGCAGGGCCTTGAGAGCATCTCGGGCGGCAAGATCGTGCCGGTGATCGGCGGCGTGCTGATCAAGTCGGCTGACGAGCGCATCATCGGCGCGGTCGGCGTCTCCGGCGACCTGTCGGAGAACGACGAGGCGGTCGCCATCGCCGGCATCGAGGCCGCCGGCTTCTCTGCCGATCCGGGGATGTGAACGCCCTCCCGGACGGAAGCCCCTTCATTCGGACGCTGCGCCGCAGCCCGCCAACACGGACACGCCCATCATGCTCTACGCCGCCGTCTGCATCGACAAGCCGGACTCCCTGGAACTGCGCATGGCCACACGGCCGGTCCACCTGACGTGGATCGAGGCCAACCTGTCGACGATCCGCACCGCCGGCCCGCTGCTCGATCCGAAGGGCGAGAACCCGATCGGCTCGCTGTTCGTGGTGGAGGCGGAGAGCCTCGAGGCGGCGCGCGCGTTCATGGCGCAGGACCCCTACAACGGCGCCGGCCTGTTCTCCTCGGTCGACGTCCGGCCCTGGCGGATGACGTTCGGCACGTTCGGCTGAGCGGGGCACGAGGTCGATGCCGCACTGGCTCTACAAGTCCGAGCCGTTCAAGTGGTCGTGGGATGCCCAGGTGGCGGCCGGCGAGAAGGGCACCCACTGGGACGGCGTCCGCAACCATTCCGCCAAGCTCAACCTTCTCGCCATGCGCCTCGGCGACCGCGGTTTCTTCTACCACTCCAATGAGGGCAAGGAGATCGTAGGCATCGTCGAGGTGATCCGCGAGGCCTATCCCGATCCGTCCGATCCGACGGGCAAGTTCGTGATGGTGGACCTAAAGGCGGTCGAGCCGCTGCCGCGGCCGGTCACCCTCGCCGAGATCAAGGAAGAGCCGGCCATGAAGGACATGGCGCTCCTGAAATATTCCCGCCTTTCGGTCCAGCCGGTCACGGACGAGGAATGGGCGTTCGTGCTGCGCATGGCCGGGAAAGCGGCAGCGTGAGCGCGCCGCCGGAAGACCCGATCGCCTTCATCCGCGCCAACACGCTGCTGGCACCATCGTCCCTCGTCCCGGAGGTGCGGCTTCACCTCGCCGACGAGGCCATCGAGCTTTGGCGGCGCACCGAGGACGTGCTCGGCGAGAGCGGCCTGCCGCCACCCTACTGGGCGTTCGCCTGGGCAGGCGGACAGGCACTGGCCCGTCATGTGCTCGACCATCCGGAACTGGTGGCCGGCCGGCGGGTGCTCGATTTCGCCTCAGGCTCGGGTATCGTGGCGATCGCCGCGCTGAAGGCCGGGGCCGCCTCCGTCGTCGCGACCGAGATCGACGCCTTCGCGCGCGCAGCGATCCTGCTCA
>JAEZMP010000284.1 GCA_023442215.1 Pseudomonadota bacterium | reverse complement strand
GGATCGATCTGTAATCCTCAAAAAACAAAAATAATCGCAATCAGTCGAAAGAGACTGGTCGATATCGGGACGGAAATCCAAGCCCAAACGGAGAAGGCAACATGAAGTTCTCGCGGTTCCTCGCCGCCGTCGCCATCGGCGCGCTCGCCCTGTCGGGCTCCGCCGCCCACGCTGCGGAAAAGCTCATCGTCATCATCACGCCGAGCCACGACAACCCGTTCTTCGCCGCCGAGGCGATGGGCGCCGAGGCGCGCGCCAAGGAACTCGGCTACGCCACCAAGACCTATTCGCACGACGACGACGCCAACAAGCAGAACGACCTCGTCGATGCCGCCATCGCCGCCAAGGCCGCCGCGATCATCCTCGACAATGCCGGCGCCGACGCTTCCGTGACCGCCGTGCAGAAGGCGAAGGACGCGGGCATCCCGTCGTTCCTGATCGACCGCGAGATCAACACCAAGGGCGTCGCGGAAGTGCAGATCGTTTCCAACAACTACCAGGGCGCCACGCTGGCCGCCGAAGCCTTCGTCTCGTCGCTCGGCGAGAAGGGCAACTATGTCGAGCTCACCGGCAAGGAATCCGACACCAACGCCGGCATCCGCTCCAAGGGCTTCCACGACGTCATCGACCAGTATCCGGACCTGAAGATGGTCGCCCGCCAGTCCGCCAACTGGAGCCAGACCGAGGCCTATTCCAAGATGGAATCCATCCTGCAGGCCAACCCGGACATCGCGGGCGTGATCGCCGGTAACGACACCATGGCGATGGGCGCGCTCGCGGCCCTGGAAGCCGCCGGCCGCAAGGACGTGAAGGTGGTCGGCTTCGACGGCTCCAACGACGTCCGCGACGCCATCCTCGCCGGCAAGATCGTCGCCACCGCGCTGCAGCCCGCCTACCGGCAGGCCCAGTATGCCGTCGAACTCGCCGACAAGTACCTGAAGGACGGCAAGACCGGCGTCGAGGAGAAGATCTCGATGGACTGCGTTCTGATCGACAAGGACAACGCCGCCAAGCTCGACAACTTCCAGATCAAGAACTGATTTCGGCGCGGGGGCGGGGGGAGGCCGTCCGGCGACAGTCGCCGGACGGCGCCCTTCCCGGCCCGTACCATCCTGCCCGGCCGGCAACCCCGGTCGCGGCGGACGACCTCTTCCCGGCCCCGCACGGAGCGGCGCCAGGATACCGCGAGCAGAGATACGACAAGACGCGACGCGGCAAGACGCGACATAGCAAGACGCCGAGAGACCAGACCACGCCACGACGGCACGACACCAGACCAGACCACGGGCGGACGGCGGCGGACCGCCACCCTTCCACCCCTTCCCGGGCGCGCCCCAAGCCGCGCCGGGGAGACGACAGGCGCCGAGGCGCCACGCCGCGAGCACGACATTCGAGCGCGAAAGCGGGCGCGAACACCTGACGCGACATCTGACGCGCGACTTGCGGCCGACGCGCGACTTGCGGCCACCCCGACCATCCGGAGACGACGGTGACACTCGACCTGACCCAACCTCCCCTTCCCTCCGAGATCGCCGCGGCATCGCCGGCCGAGCGGGCGCGCCGTCTGAAGGAGACGGCCAACGCCGTCCGCCGCTCCATCGTGCGCATGATCGACGCCGCCCGCGCCGGCCACATCGGCGGCGACCTTTCGGTCACGGACGTGCTGACCACGCTCTATTTCGGGGTGCTGAAGCTCGATCCCGCCAATCCGCTGGCGGCCGACCGCGACCGCTTCATTCTTTCCAAGGGCCATTGCGCCGCCGCGCTCTATTCGGTGCTGGCGCTGCGCGGCTTCATCGATCCCGCGCTGCTCGGCAGCTTCATGAAGCCGCTTTCGGTGCTGAACGGCCATCCGAACCGCCGCAAGGTCGCCGGGGTGGAGGCCAATACCGGCCCGCTCGGCCATGGCCTGCCCATCGCGGTCGGCAGCGCCATCGCCTCGCGGCTGTCCGGCGGCGGCTGGCGCACCTTCGTGGTGCTCGGGGACGGCGAGATGCAGGAAGGCTCGAACTGGGAAGCTGCCATGGCGGCCGGCCACCGCGGGCTCGATACGCTGTGCGCGATCGTCGACCGTAACCGCCTGCAGCAGGGCGCGCGGACGGAGGACACCAACCGGCTGGACCCGCTGCCGGAAAAGTGGGCCGCGTTCGGATGGGAGGCCGTGGAGATCGACGGCCACGACCATGCGGCGCTCTATGACCTGTTTACCCGGCCGCGCACCGGCCGGCCGCTCGCCGTGATCGCCAACACGCTGAAGGGCAAGGGTGTTTCCTTCATCGAAGACCGGGTCGAATGGCACCACAAGGTGCCTTCGGCCGACCAGGTCGCCCTTGCACTCGAGGAACTCGCCCGATGAACGCGCACGTGCCCCCTGCGTCCGAGACCTTCGATTGCCGGGTCGCATTCGCCGAGACGCTGATCGATCTGGCGCGCGCCGACGCCCGCGTGGTCGCGGTGTGCAACGACAGCGTCGGCTCCTCCAACCTGACGGCGTTCCAGAAGGAATTTCCCGACCGCGTGGTCAATGTCGGCATCGCCGAGCAGAACATGGTCGGCGTCGCCGCCGGGCTCGCCAACGGCGGGTTCGTGCCGTTCGTGTGCTGTGCCTCGCCATTTCTGACCGGCCGCGCGCTGGAACAGGTGAAGGCCGACATCGCCTATAACGGCTATCATGTGGTGCTGTGCGGCATGAGCCCGGGAATGTCCTACGGCGAACTCGGACCGACCCACCATTCCATCGAGGACCTGTCGTGGCTGCGCGCGATCACGGACCTCGCCGTGGTGGTGCCGGCCGATCCGGCGCAGACGGAGGCCGCGGTGCGCTGGGCGCATGCCGTCGGCAAGCCCTCCTTCCTGCGCATCGGCCGCTTCAAGGTGCCCTCGGTCAGCGCCGGGCAGGCCGAGGCGTTCGCGTTCGGCAAGGCCAACCGCGTGCGCGAAGGCCGCGACCTGACGCTCGTCGCCACGGGCACGATGGTGTCCCGCGCGCTGGAGGCGGCGGAGGATCTGGCCGCCCGCGGGATCGAGGCGCGCGTTCTCAATATCGCGACCATCGTTCCGCTCGACGAGGCGGAGATCGTGGCGGCCGCGCGGGAGACCGCCGCGATCGTGACCGTCGAGGAAGGCGTCGTCAGCGGCGGCCTCGGCGCGGCGGTCGCGGAGGTGGTGGTGCGGACGCATCCGGTGCCGATGCGGCTTCTGGGCGTGCCGGGCTTCGCCCCGACAGGTTCGACGGCCTTCCTGCTCGACCATTTCGGCCTGAACCGCGCCGGCATCGCCGCCGCCGCCGGCGAACTGAAGGGCTGACGGGATGGGCCGCCCGCTGCTGCTCGCCATCGACCAGGGGTCCAGTTCCACCAAGTGCCTGCTCGTCGACGAGCGCGGGCGGATCGTGGGGCGGGGACAGGCGCCGGTCGGCCAGTCCACCCCGGAGCCGGGCTGGGTGCAGCAGGACCCGGGCGAAATCTGGGACAGCGTGCGCCGGGCCGTGGCCGCCGCGGTGCCGGAGGACCGGGCGGGCGACGTGGTCTCGGTCGGGCTTTCGACCCAGCGCGAAAGCTGTGTGATCTGGGACCGCCACACCGGAGAAGCCCTGACGCCGGTGCTTTCGTGGCAGGACCAGCGCACCGAACCCTTGTGCGCGCGCTGGCGTGCCGAGGGCCACGGCGACACCGTGCGGCGGATCAGCGGCCTGCCGCTCGACCCGATGTTCTCGGCCGCCAAGGCGGCATGGCTGCTCGACCGCATCGACCCGGAGCGCGTGAAGGCGCGCGCCGGCGCGCTGGTGGTGGGCACGATCGACAGCTTCCTGACGTCGCGGTTCGGCGGGGAGCCGGTGGTGGAGGCGGGCAATGCCTCGCGCACCCAGCTCGTGGACGTGGCGCGCGCGGACTATGCGCCGGAGCTTCTGGAGCTGTTCGGCATTCCGCGCGCCGCGCTTCCAGACATCCGCCCCTCGGTCGGGCCGTTCCCGGCGGTGCGCGGCCTCGCCCCGCTGCCGGACGGCGTTCCCGTCCATGCGGTGATGGCCGACAGCCATGCCGCGCTGTTCGCCCACGGCGCGTTCGCGCCCGGCCCGGTGAAGGCGACCCACGGCACCGGTTCCTCGATCATGGGCCTGCTCGACCGCGCGGCGACGCGGGACGGCGCGATGCTCGACCCGGGCCTATGCGTGACGGTCGCCTGGTGGCTGGACGAGCCGGTGCTGGCCTTCGAAGGCAACGTACGCTCGTTCGGCTCCACGCTGCTGTGGGCGGCGGACCTGCTCGGCACCGATGCCGCCGGGCTGGCGCAGCTTGCGGCCACGGTGGAGGACGCCGGCAACGTGCACCTGGTGCCGGGCTTCAACGGGCTCGGCGCGCCGTGGTGGGATGCCGGCGCGGTCGCGACGCTTTCGGGCATGGACATCGGCGGCAGCCGCGCCGCGGTGGCACGGGCCGCGCTCGATTCCCTCGCGCACCAGATCGCCGACGTGCTCGATTCCGTGCGGGCGAGCGGGGTGAGCGTCGAGCGGCTGCACGTCGACGGCGGGCCGACCCGCAACGCCCAGCTGATGGGGTTCGAGGCCGACATGACCGGGGTGACGGTCGCCCGCTCCGGAACCGAGGAACTCTCCGCGCTCGGCGTCGCCCACCTCGCCGGGCTCGGCGCGGGCGTGTTCGACCGCCAGGCGCTCGCCGGCTTCGACCGGGGCGCGACGCTGTTCGAGCCCCGCCTAGGCTGGGAGGCGCGGGAGGACAAGCGCGCGCGGTGGCGACGGGCTGTTGCGCGTTCGCGGAGCTGATCTGCGCCTCTTCGCACCTGCGAGAGCTTGCGGCGGCGCGGCGCGCTTGCTAGATCCGGATGGCCGGGCGATGGGCCCGGCGAACAATTCTCAGGGCGGGGTGAAAGTCCCCACCGGCGGTGATGGCCGAAAGGCCGAGCCCGCGAGCGCTTTCCCGCCTTCCCGGCGGGAAAGGTCAGCAGATCCGGTGCGATCCCGGAGCCGACGGTCACAGTCCGGATGAAAGAGATCGGCTGCTGCTGGCCGGGGTCCGGGCGACCCCGCCATCCGGCCTCTTGGTCTGCCCTGATT
>JAEZMP010000262.1 GCA_023442215.1 Pseudomonadota bacterium | reverse complement strand
CGACCAGCTCGCCCTGATCCGGGCGCATCCCGATCTTGCCGGCAAGGCGGCGATTGCCGGCGACGTCGCGCCGGATTCCCGCAAGGAACAGGCCTCCGCCGGCCTCGGCAGCCTGACGCCGGAGGAATTTGCCCGTTTCACGGAGCTCAACGACCGCTACCGCACGCGGTTCGGATTTCCCTTCATTCTCGCGGTGAAGGGCGCGACGAAGGATGTCATTCTGTCTGCTTTCGAAGAACGAGTGGAAAACTCGCTGGAGACCGAATTCGCAACGGCTCTCGTGCAGATCGAAAGGATCATCCGATTCAGACTAGAAGAAAGAATAGGGGAACCATGACGGACGACTCTCTTTCATTCGGCCGCGAGGCCGAATCGATGCTGCAGACCCTTGCGGGCTTCACCTCAGAGCCCGGTCGCATCACCCGCCTCTACCTCACGCCCTCTCACCGTGCCGCATCCGGCCGCATTGCCGGCTGGATGGCGGAAGCGGGTCTCGCCGTCTCCGAGGACGCCATGGGCACCGTGCGCGGCGTGCTCGCGGCCGGCGACCCGTCCGCTGGCAACCGGCGGCTGCTGATCGGCTCCCACATCGACAGCGTGATCGATGCCGGCCGCTACGACGGCACCCTCGGCGTGGTGGTCGCGATCCTCGCCGTGCGCGAGCTGCGGCGCCGCGGCGTCCGCCTGCCGTTCGGGATCGAGATCCTCGCGTTCGGCGACGAGGAGGGCGTGCGGTTCCCGATCACCCTGTCCTCGTCCTCGGCGGTGGCCGGGATTCTCGAACTCGACGCGCTCAACGTGAAGGATGCCGACGGGACGAGCCTGCGCGACGCGCTGAAGGCGTTCGGCTGCGATCCCTCCCGGATCACCGATGCGGCGATCGATCCCGATTCGGCCATCGGCTATCTGGAAGTGCATATCGAGCAGGGGCCGGTGCTGGAGCAGGAAGGGCTCGCGCTCGGCGTCGTCACCTCCATCGCGGGCGCGACGCGCGCCACCTTCCGGGTCAAGGGCGAGGCCGGCCACGCCGGCACGGTGCCGATGGCCGGCCGCAAGGACGCGCTGGCGGCTGCGTGCGAACTGGTGGTGGCCATCGAGGCGATCGCGAAGGCGCAGGGCGGCGATCTCGTCGCCACGGTCGGTCGCATGAAGGTCGAGCCCGGTGCGATCAACGTCATCCCGGCGGCGGCCGAGTTCAGCCTGGACCTGCGCGCCGGCGCCGACGACCCTCGCGAGGACGCCTTCGTCGCGATCACCGAGGCGGCCGAGCAGATCGCGGCGCGGCGCGGCGTCGCCATCAGCTGGAATCGCGACCACGATCGTGCGACCGCTCCCTGCTCGCCCCGGCTTCAGGCGGCGCTGGCGGCGGGAATCGCCGGTCGCGGCGACGGACGTGTCCGCTCGCTGATGTCGGGGGCGGGACACGACGGCCACGCCATGGCGGCGCTCACGGATATCGGCATGATGTTCGTGCGCTGCCGCGGCGGCGTCAGCCACACACCGGCCGAGTTCTGCTCGGTCGAAGACATGAACGAGGCCGTCGAGGCGCTGGTCGGGACGATCCTGGCCCTCGCGGATGAGACGGCCGATCAGGAGGCGCCGGCAAAATGAGACAGGCCATCGAGGCCGCGTTCGCGCAGGAAGTCGATTTCCTCAAGGCCATCGTGCGCGTGCCGAGCGACAATCCGCCCGGCGATTGCGCCGGGGCCGCGGAGGTCGCTGCGGGGCTGATAGAGGCGCTCGGCTACGAGGTCGAGCGCCATCCCGTGCCGGAGGCGTTCGTGCGCGCCTACGGCATGCGCAGCGTGACCAACCTCGTCATCCGCCGGCGCTTCGGCACCGGCGCCGGTCCCGTGATCGCCCTCAATGCCCACGGCGACGTGGTGCCGCCGGGCGAAGGGTGGACCGCCGATCCCTATGGCGGCGAGGAACGCGGCGGCGCGATCTATGGTCGCGGCGCGGCGGTGTCGAAGTCCGACTTCGCCACCTACGTATTCGCACTGCGGGCGCTCGAGACCGAGGCGGAAGAACGCGGCCTCGACGGCACCGTCGAGATTCACCTCACCTACGACGAGGAGGCCGGCGGCTTCGTCGGCCCGAAGTGGCTCATCGCCCAGGGGTTGACGAAGCCGGACTTCGCGATCTCCGCCGGCTTCTCCTATGCGGTGACCGTCGCCCACAATGGCTGCCTGCATCTGGAGATCGTCGTGCGCGGCCGGCAGGCCCACGCGGCGATGCCCGAGAGCGGTGCCGATGCGCTGGAGGCCACGACGCCGATCCTCGCCGCGCTCTATGCGGAGCGGCACCGCCTCG
The DNA here is from genome assembly GCA_023442215.1 of Pseudomonadota bacterium. Taxonomy (GTDB): domain Bacteria; phylum Pseudomonadota; class Alphaproteobacteria; order Rhizobiales; family Segnochrobactraceae; genus Pseudoxanthobacter. The sequence continues at coordinate 4,088 of JAEZMP010000262.1, read as the reverse complement.
CCGATGTCGTCAGTGCGGAGAAGGGCATCGGTTCGGCGAAGCTGACCGTCGGGCTGATCTCCGGCGGCATCAACACCAACGTCGTGCCGGACCGCGTCGCGCTGCGGCTCGACCGGCGGCTGATCCCGGAGGAGAACGGCGAGGGGGTGGAAGCGGCCCTCGTCGCCCTGGTGCAGGCGGCGGCGCCGGCGACGCCGGGCATCGAGGTCGAGTGCCGGCGGATCATGCTGGCCGAGCCGCTGAAGCCGCTGCCGGGCGTCGAGCGGCTGGTGGAGCCGCTGACGCGCCATGCGAGCGCCGTGCTCGGCACCCCCGTGGAGCCGACCGGCGTGCCGCTCTATACCGACGCGCGGCATTATTCCGAAGCCGGCATTCCGACCGTGCTCTATGGCGCAGGCCCGCGTTCCATCCTGGAGGCGAACGCCCACAGCGCCGACGAGCACCTCGAACTCGCGGACCTGAAGGCGGCGACGCTGGTCTTCGCCGAGACGCTGGCCGACCTCCTCAAGCGGTAGATTCGGCCGGGACGGGCGGGGCGCCGGACGCTCCGCCCGTCCAATCCACCCGGCAGCGCGGCCCAGTAGGGCACCCATGCCGGCCTTCCAGCGACCGCTCGGGGCGGGGGAATGGTCGCAGTTTGCGGCAGAGAGGAAGCGAAGTATTCCTTTGCCGTAGAAATAACCAATGTTGATGAAGTTAAATTTGAATACTGTTATTGAGCTGAATTGATTTTCAGAGTCACTTTTTCAGACTCGCGCGTGTCATCAAAGTGCAGTCGTGGCGACATAGTCTTCGCGCCCATCGGTTCGATGGCTGTCGGCGAGAGTTCCGGCGATCGAATCGCGCTGCTGATCGGTCGAGGGGCGGGGGAAACCGCGCCGCCCTCTCGCGTCGATGCCCCGGGTTCGGCCGGGCACAGCAGACGCCGGCGAAGCGGAGTTCATGACCATGCATCTCACCATCGGCCGAAAGATCGGCCTGGTTCTCGGCCTGCTGGCGGCGGCCGCTGCGGCGTTGGCGGCCTTTTCCGTCGTGCAGCTTTCGGCCGAACGGGCACGCGGCGACATGATCGAGACGCGCTGGGGCGCGGCCTATCAGGCGATGTCGCTCGCGGAGGCGATCCAGAGCGCGGTGGTACAGGCGACGGCGGTCTACACCGCCGAGGACAAGGAAGCCGCGAAGCCGAAGTTCGAGGCGCTGCAGGGCGCGCTGAAGCACGTCGAAGCGCTGCGCAAGCCGTTCTTCGCGGCGGTCGGCGACCAGCTCAGCGAGAAGGACCGGCGCGTGCTCGAGAACGCGCTGACCGAATTCCTCGCCTATCAGGAAGACACCGCCAAGCTCGGGCTCGACGTCTCGCCCGCCGCGGCCCTGATCCAGGCGACCGACGAGCCCACCTTCCAGAGCCGCGAGCGCATGGTGGCGAGCATCGGCAAACTCGCCGAACTGGAGCTTCAGACGCTCGCCGCCGACCGCGCGGAAGCCGCCGCCGCCCGGCAGCGCGCCGTGGTCGCGCTCGTGGCGATTCCCGCCGTCGGCATCATCGTCGCGCTGATCGCCGCGTGGTGGATCTCCGCCAATCTGATCCAGCGTCCGCTGCACCGCCTGAAGGGCGCGACCACGCAGCTCGCCGGCAACGATCTCGATGCCGAGGTGCCGTTCGAGGGACGCCGCGACGAAATCGGCGAGATGGCGGATGCGATCCGCGTGATGCAGACCGCACTCCTCGAAAAGCGCCGGCTCGACGAGACGGCCCGCGAGCAGGCCGAGATCGAGCGGCGGCGGATGATGGCGCTCGCGGAGGCGAGCCGCGCGTTCGAGGACGAGGCGCGCAGCGCGCTGGAGGAGTTCCTCGCCACCGCCTCGGAGATGGAAGCCGCCGCGGTCACGATGGAGGATGCCTCTGAGCAGGCGCGCGAGCAGGCCGGCGTGGTCGCCAACGCGGCCTATCAGGCCGCCGAGGCGGTCAACACCATCGCCGCTTCGAGCGAGGAACTGTCCTATACCGCCAATCACATCCAGACGCGCATCGACTACACCAACCAGATCGCCGCCAACGCGCTGAAGGAAACCCGCGAGAACAGCGCGACCATGCGGCAGTTCGCATCCGCCGCGCAGGAAATCGGCGAGGTGGCCGACCTGATCGCGGGCATCGCGGGCCAGACCAACCTGCTCGCCCTCAACGCCACCATCGAGGCGGCCCGGGCGGGCGAGGCCGGCAAGGGCTTCGCCGTGGTCGCCAACGAGGTGAAGGCGCTCGCCGGCCAGACCAAGAACGCCACCGAGAAGATCGCGGCCCAGATCGCCAACGTCCAGACCATCACCGAGGACGTCATGCAGGCGATCGCCGCCATCGAGGGGCGCATCGAGCAGATGCACGAGGTGGCGGCGGACGTCGCGACCGCCACGCACCAGCAGGGACAGGCGAGCCAGACAATCGCCAGCGGCATGGCGCAGGCCGCCGCCGAGGCCAAGACGGTGTCGAGCAGCATCGGCCACGTGCGGCAGGCGACCGAGGCCAACAACATGGAGGCGAGCAAGGTGCGCTCGGTGACGGCGAACCTACACCGTTCGTCTCAGGTGCTGACCGACGCCGTCCAGCAGTTCCTGGCCCGCGTGCAGACCGCCTGACGAGCGCACGCGGCCGGCGGCATCCGGAGCCCGTCGACCTCCGCCGGCTCCGGGGTGCGCGTCCGCCCGTTTCCCCCGCCGGCGGCGCACGGCGGCCGCAAGGACCGTGAAACCGCGCGGGCATCCGTGCTATCGTCGTGCCATGCGTCTGCCCGATACCCTTCTCGATGAAATCCGTGCCCGCCTGCCGCTGTCGGAGGTGGTCGGCCGCCGCGTGACGTGGGACCGGCGCAAGTCCCAGCCGACCAAGGGCGACTTCTGGGCCTGCTGCCCGTTCCATCAGGAGAAGTCGCCGTCGTTCCATGTGGACGACCGCAAGGGCTTCTATCACTGCTTCGGCTGCGGCGCGTCCGGTGACCACATCCGCTTCGTGATGGAGACCGAGGGCGCCACGTTCCCGGAAGCCGTCGAGCGGCTTGCCGGCGATGCCGGCGTGCAGATGCCGGCGCGCGACGCCGCCAGCGAATGGCGAGAGGAAGTGCGCCGAACCCTCGGCGACGTGGTCGCGCTCGCCGATCGCTTCTTCCAGCAGACGCTACGCACCCCGGCGGGGGCGGACGCCCGCGCCTATATCGAGCGGCGCGGCCTCAGCGTCGACACGGTGCGCACGTTCGGCATCGGCTATGCCCCGGCCGAGCGCGACGCCCTGAAGCGCCATCTCGCCGCCGAAGGCATCGACGAGATGATGATGATCGATGCCGGCCTCGTGATCCGGCCGGACGACGGCCGCCCGGGCTACGACCGCTTCCGCAACCGGCTGATGATCCCGATCCACGACCTGAAGGGCCGGGTCGTGGCGTTCGGCGGCCGCGCGCTCGCCGAGGACCAGCAGCCGAAATATCTGAACTCGCCGGAAACCGCGCTGTTCTCCAAGCGCATGCTGCTGTTCAACGCCCACCGCGCCCGCGAGGCCGCGCGCGCGGCCGGCTCCATCGTGGTGGTAGAGGGCTATCTCGATGCCATCGCGGTCTATCAGGCGGGCATCAAGGGCGTGGTGGCGACCCTCGGCACCGCCTTCACCGAGGACCAGATCCAGGCGCTGTGGCGGCTCGCGCCCGAGCCGGTGATCTGCTTCGATGGCGACCGCGCCGGCATCGCCGCCGCCCACCGCGCCATCGACCGGATCCTGCCGCTGATCGAGAGCGGCAAGTCGTTCAACTTCGCCTTCCTGCCGGACGGCAAGGATCCGGACGAACTGATCCGCAGCGGCGGCGCCGAGCGCTTCGTCGCGGAACTGCGGGCCTCCGTGCCGTTGAACGAGGTCCTGTTCGAGCGCGAGATCGCCGGTGCGCGGGTCGACACGCCCGAGCGCCGTGCGGCGCTGGAGAAGCGCTTCGACGAGTTGATCGGCCAGATCCGCGACGAGCGCGTCGCGCGCGGCTATCGCTTCGCCGCGCGGGTGAAGCTGCAGGAGGCGATGCACCGCGCCGGTGGCGAGGCCGGAGGCCGCCGGCCGGAGG
>JAEZMP010000251.1 GCA_023442215.1 Pseudomonadota bacterium | reverse complement strand
GTCGCCCGCTTCGTCGCCAAGGAGATCGAGCGCTCGGGCATCCTCGACGACTATCCCAACATCGACGGCGTCATCCCGCTGGTGCACGGCACCGGCTGCGGCATGGCTTCCAAGGGCGAGGGCTTCGACATTCTGAAGCGCACCCAGTGGGGCTATGCGGCCAACCCGAACATGGGCGGCGTCGTGATGGTCGGCCTCGGCTGCGAGGTGTTCCAGATCGCCCGCATGAAGAGCGAATACGGCCTTTCCGAAAGCGAGACCTTCAGCACCCTGACGATCCAGGACAGCGGCGGCACCCGCAAGGCGGTGGAGCGCGCGGTGGCCGACATCCGCGAGATGCTGCCGGCGGTCGATGCCGCGCGGCGGGAGACCATTCCGGCCTCCGAACTGGTGCTCGCCCTGCAGTGCGGCGGCTCGGACGGCTATTCCGGCATCACCGCCAATCCGGCGCTCGGCGCGGCGGTCGACCTGCTCGTCGCCAACGGCGGCACGGCGATCCTGTCGGAGACGCCCGAGATCTACGGCGCGGAGCACTTGCTGACCCGGCGCGCGGTCAATCGCGAGGTCGGCGAGAAACTCGTCGACATCATCCACTGGTGGGAGGACTACACCACCCGCAACCACGGCGACATGAACAACAATCCGTCGCCGGGCAACAAGGCGGGCGGGCTCACCACCATTCTGGAGAAGTCGCTCGGCGCCGCCGCCAAGGCCGGCACCACGGCGCTCGCCGACGTCTACCGCTATGCCGAGCAGGTCCGCACCCGCGGCCTCGTGTTCATGGACACCCCCGGCTACGATCCGGTCTCGGCGACGGGCCAGGTGGCGGGCGGCGCCAACGTGCTGTGCTTCACCACCGGACGCGGCTCGGCCTATGGCTGCAAGCCGACGCCCTCGATCAAGCTGGCGACCAATTCCGAGACCTATCGCCGGATGCCCGACGACATGGACATCAATTGCGGCGACGTGGTCGAGGGCGTCTCCATCGAGGACAAGGGCCGGGAGATTTTCGAGACCGTGCTGCGGGTCGCCTCGGGCGAGCGCTCGAAGTCCGAACTGCTCGGCTACGGCGACGCGGAATTCGTGCCGTGGCAGGTCGGCGCCACCATGTGACGGGGCCTGACGGGGCCGCTCCGGCGGCCCCGGCGGATCGGACGCGGTTCATTTCACGAAATTGCCTTTTTTGAATCCCGGCAACGTAACCGCCGGGCCGGTTGCGACGAACCACAAGAGAAGACACGGCGCCGGCATCCACAGGCCGAACGGCGACGTCGCTTCGATGCAGCCCTTGATTCAACAGCACTTCCCGCCGCGGGCGGGAGGCGGCCACGGCCTCCGGAGGGGTCAGGCCATGCCCGACGACGCGGTTCCCGGAAATTTTCAGCCCGCCTCAACAACGCCCGCTTCGGATCGCTGGATCGTGATCGGTCGTGACCGATTTTTAACTTGCGGTCGACGGGTGGGCGAAGCCGAACATGTCCGACACTCCTCTCTCTCAGAAGTCTCCGGTTCCGGATGCCGATGCGCGCCTGAGCGCGCTGATGGTCGCCGCCCAGGATGGCGACGGCCGCGCCTATCAGACCGTGCTGCGGGAGAGCGTGCCGCTGATCCGGTCCGCCGCGCGCCGGCAGGGCGTGCCGCCGGACCGGCTGGACGACGTGGTGCAGGACGTGCTCCTCACTCTCCATCAGGCGCGGCACACCTATGAGCGCGGCCGGTCGTTCACCGCGTGGCTTCGCACCATCGCGCAGCGCAGGGCAATCGATCTCCTTCGCCGCCAGACCCGCCGCGACAGCCGCGAGGTCCACGCCCCGCTCGCCTACGAGAACCATCCGGATTCCGAGGCCGATCAGACCGCCATAGTCGACTTCCAGGGCCGCATCGAATGGCTGGGCAAGGCGATCGCCACCTTGCCCGCGGGCCAGCGCGAAGCGGTCGAGGAACTGGCGCTCCGCCAGCGCTCGCTGGCGGAAGCCGCGGCCGCGACGGGGCGGTCGATGGGGGCGTTGAAGGTGAACTTGCACCGTGCGCTAAAGGCGCTCACGGTGCGTCTCGCCAGTCAGGACTGACGCCGGGGCCCCTGGGCCGGGCGCCGAGCCCGGATCAGGAGCCGAGCGATGCCTCATCTGCCGGATATTTCCGCCCGGTCGGACGAAACCGACCGCGACGCCTCCGAGCGCCCCGGGCGGACCATGCGGCTCGGCCCCGACGGCCGGCCGACAGCCGGGCACAACGATGCCGGCGATTCGCACGATCTTCCCGCCCACGACCTTCCCGTCTATGGCGATGACGCCGACCTGATTTCAGAGGGCTCGGCCGCCGCGCGGCTCGAGGCGCTGATCGGCGACCTTGCCGACGAGCCGCCCCCGGTCGAGCGGATGTCCACGCCGGCGCTGAGAGCGACGAGCTGGCTCGCGATCGTCGGCGCGCTCACCATCACGCTCGCCGTGTTCGCCGATCTCGAAGAACTGTTCGGCCGCATGGTGGACATGCCGGAGTTCGCGCTCGCCCTCGCGGCGTCCGTCGTCACGATGGGCCTTGCCGCGCTCGCCGCCTTCGAGCTCTCGGTGCCGGACCGCTCGCCCACCTGGGCGCTGGTGCCGCTGCCCTCCGCCGCGATCTGGATCGGGGCCAGCATCGCGGGCTTCGTGCGCGTGTGGATGGCGCCCGACGATGCCTACGACCCGACTTTGAGCGAGGTGCGGGACTGCCTCGTGCTGATTCTCGCGCTCGCGCTGCCCCTGTCCGCGCTGATGGTGTTCATGCTGCGGCGGGCCTATTCGCTGTGGCCGCGCCTCGCGGCGGCGACCGCGGGCCTCGCGGCGGTCTCCGCCGGGCTGACGCTGTTCAACCTGTTCCGGCCCTGGGATGCGGCGGCGGCCGATCTGTTCGTCAACCTCATCGCGGTGACGGCCGTGATCGGGTGCAGCGTCGCGTTCGGGGCCCCGGCGCTGACGCGCACCCTGCGCCGCCCGGCGAAGAAATCCCCCCGCACGTAAAAAAAATGCGGCGCCCGAAAAAATTTCGCGTCCGCGTGTAACCGCCCTCGGGGTCATAGCGAAATAGCTATGTGGCGCGATGGAAGCCACCACCGGCGGGTCGCAGCCGCCCCCGGCGCATCGCAAACGAGGAATTTCAAGATGACCATCCGCAACCGCCTCGCGCTTGCCCTCTCCGCCGCG
>JAEZMP010000197.1 GCA_023442215.1 Pseudomonadota bacterium | reverse complement strand
TCGATCTCCTCGCTCACGTCCACGGGCACGGGCGCGAGGGTCAGGATGCAGGCCTGAACCACATGGGCCTCGAGCGTGCCGTGCACCGCGATGCGGCCGCCGTGGCGGCCGCGCAGCTCGAACGCGGCCTTGAGGCGGTCGACCGAGGGCACGCCGAGCAGCCGCGCGAGCGCGGCCCGCTCAGTCGGCTCGGCCTCGATCTTGAGTCGGGTCGGGGCGTAGCCGATCTCGCGGACCTGAACAGGCCGGGAGAAAGGCAGCGCGTCGGAAGAAGAAGTCATGCCCGGGCTCCGGTGCGGAAATCGGCGGGATCGGGAAAGCGGATCGTGCCGTCCAGAATAGTCTCCGTGTCCTGCGTGTCGAGCGAGGCGGCGGCATCGAGCGTGTAGCAGGCGAGGCCGTGGGCGGCTGTCAGCGCGGACTGCGACACGGTTCCGTCCGGAAACACGTTGCGCCGGATCGCTTCCTGCAGTTCGGGCAGCGCGCCGGAATCGATCGCCCCGACATAGGCGTCGAGCCGGCCGTAGAACGCCTCCGCCATCTTCTTGATGCGCTTCGGCACGGTGAGGTCGCCGACGCCCATCTCCCGCAGCGAGCGATCCATGTCGCTCATGAACAGGTCGAACAGGCTCTGGGTTCTCGCCGCGGCTTCACCCTCGCACCCGCGCAGCCGGCGGAACACCAGCACCGCGTGGAGCACGATCATGTCGAAGCGGCCGTCCAGGCTGTCCGGCACGCCGAAGGCGGCATAGAACGCGGGCTGCCGCGCCTGCGCCACGATCGCCGAATAGAGGGCATAGGGTTGTCGGTCGCGGCGTTTGAACAATCGAAAGATCATGGGTGAAATGTGGGGATAGGCGGCTTCGTCGGCCAGCCGCTGGAGGTGGCAATAATCCGGATTCGCGGACGAAACGCGGATTCGCGAACGCCGGGCGGGGCACGCTTCGCACTTCCCGGCAGGATCGCGCCTTCCGACCCGACATCCCGGAGCGGCAGGCACGGGATGGTTCCGGCGATTGCCGGGCGCGCTCGGGACGGCTCCTTCCCTGCGGACGACATTTCCAACCGGTGCATTCCCGGCGGCGCCGTTCCGTGGCAGCTTGCTCCCGCGGCGCCGGGAACGCCGACGTTTCGCCGCCGCACCCGTTACGGCCAGATTGCACCGTGCGGCGTCCTTGTCTACACCGGGTTCGGCCGTCAGGCAGCGCGGATGCAGACGGAACCGGCGACAAGACCGTCCATCCCATCCGCCGCAGCCGCCGCGCGGCAGACGAACAGCCTGTCTGGAGGAGCCCAAGGTGTACCGTGCCAATGCCGAGCGAGCGATTGCCATGAAAAGCGCCCTTGAGACGACCGGCTCCCTCGACATGAGCCAACGCCCCCACGGCGCGGATGCATCGCGCGGCAGGGGCCTCGGCATGGCGGGCCTGATCGCCGCGGGCCTCGCGCTCGCGCTGCCCCTCGGCGGCTGCATCAGCGAGACCTACACCCACGGCTACGTGCTCGGCGAGGATGCGCTGGCGCAGGTGCCGATCGGATCGAGCCGCGAGCAGGTGCTGCTGGCGCTCGGCACGCCCTCCACCACCAGCACCATCGGCAACGAGGCGTTCTACTACATCTCGCAGAAGACGCTGCGTTCGGTCGCGTTCGAGCGGCCGAAGGTGATCGACCAGCGCGTCATCGCCGTCTATTTCACCAAGGACGGCACCGTCGAGAGCATCGCCGATTACGGCCTCAAGGACGGCAAGGTGTTCGATTTCATCGCCAAGAAGACCCACACCGGCGGCGCCGATTACGGCTTCATCGGCCAGATCTTCAAGGGCGCGACGCAGATCGGCCCGTCGCTCAACAAGTAAGGTCGCCATCAAGGCAGACGATCACCGCCGGCGGGCCTCGGTCATCGGACCGAAGCCTGCCGGCGGGATGGATGAAGGCGGGCGCCCCCTTATGGCGGCGCCCTGCCCGGTCAGTGCGCGAGCGCGGCCAGCAGCAGCAGCGCGACGATGTTGGTGATCTTGATCATCGGGTTGATGGCGGGCCCGGCGGTGTCCTTATAGGGATCGCCGACGGTATCGCCGGTGACGGCCGCCTTGTGGGCGTCCGATCCCTTGCCGCCGTGGTGGCCGTCCTCGATATATTTCTTGGCGTTGTCCCACGCGCCGCCGCCGGCGGTCATGGAGATCGCCACGAACAGCCCGGTGACGATGACGCCGAGCAGCATCGCGCCCAGCGCGGCGAAAGCATTCGCCCGCCCGGCGATGGCCTCGATCACGAAATAGAACACGATCGGCGACAGCACCGGCAGCAGCGACGGCACGATCATCTCGCGGATCGCCGCCCGGGTGAGCATGTCCACCGCGCGGCCATAGTCCGGCCGGTCCGTTCCGGCCATGATGCCCGGCTTTTCCCGGAACTGCCGGCGCACCTCCTCCACCACCGCACCGGCGGCGCGGCCGACCGCCGTCATGGCGATGCCGCCGAACAGGAACGGCAGCAGACCGCCGAGGAACAGCCCGACGACCACGAACGGGTTCGACAACGCGAAGTCGATCGGGCCGACGGTGGCAAAATAGGGGTGCTGCGCCGCGTTGGCCGAGAAGAAGCGCAGGTCCTCGGTGTAGGCGGCGAACAGCACCAGCGCGCCGAGCCCGGCCGAGCCGATGGCATAGCCCTTGGTGATCGCCTTGGTGGTGTTGCCGACCGCGTCGAGCGCGTCGGTGGAGACGCGGACGGAGGGCGGCAGATCCGCCATTTCCGCGATGCCGCCGGCATTGTCGGTGACCGGCCCGAAGGCATCGAGCGCCACCACCATGCCGGCGAGCGCGAGCATGGTCGTCACCGCGATGGCGATGCCGAACAGCCCGGCGAAGGCGTTGGCGACGATGATGCCGACCACGATGACGAGGGCCGGCAGCGCGGTCGCCTCCAGCGACACCGCAAGGCCCTGGATGACGTTGGTGCCGTGGCCCGTGACGGAGGCTCTGGCGATGGAGCGCACCGGCCGGAAGCCTGTGCCGGTATAATATTCCGTGATCCAGACGATGAGCCCGGTCACCGCGAGCCCGGTGACGCCGCAGAAGAACAGCGACAGCGGCGTGAAATGCTTGTCGCCGATGGCGAGATCGACCGAAAGCCCGCCGAACACCGCCGCGGTGACCGGCAGCAGCGCCACCAGCGACAAGAGCGCGGTAGCGATGAAGCCCTTGTAGAGCGCGCCCATGATCGACTGCGAGGCGCCGAGCCGCACGAAGAAGGTGCCGATGATCGACGTCACCACGCACGCGGCGCCGATGGTGAGCGGATAGAGCATCACCCGGTAGACGAGATCGGTGCCGGCGAAGTAGATCGAGCCGAGCACCATGGTGGCGACGATGGTGACCGCATAGGTCTCGAACAGGTCGGCGGCCATGCCGGCGCAGTCGCCGACATTGTCGCCCACATTGTCGGCGATGGTGGCGGGGTTGCGGGGATCGTCCTCCGGAATGCCGGCCTCGACCTTGCCGACGAGATCGCCGCCGACATCCGCGCCCTTGGTGAAGATGCCGCCGCCGAGACGGGCGAAGATCGAGATCAGCGAGGCGCCGAAGCCGAGGGCGACGAGGGCGTTCACCACCTCGCGGTCGCCCGGCGCGTGGCCGGCGACGCCCATCATCACCGCGAAATAGATCGAGACCCCGAGCAGCGCCAGGCCCGCGACGAGCATTCCGGTGACCGCGCCGGACTTGAACGCGATGTCGAGCCCCGCGGCGAGGCTGCGCGTGGCGGCCTGGGCGGTGCGCACGTTGGCGCGCACGGAGACCAGCATGCCGATATAGCCGGCGGCCGCCGAAAGCAGCGCGCCGAACGCGAACCCGATCGCGACCGACCACGACATCAGGAAGCCGAACAGAAGGAAGATGACGACGCCCACCACCGCGATGGTGGTGTACTGGCGGCTCAGATAGGCCTCCGCGCCTTCGCGGATCGCCGCGGCGATCTCCTGCATTCTTGCCGTGCCGGCGTCGGCCGCCATGACCGACCGGATCGCCCACGCACCATAGACGATGGACAAAAGCCCACCGAGGACAACGAAACCAAGCGCACCCATAAGACCTCCCGAAGGGCGCAGTTCCGTCCGGCCCGAGGCCGTCGCCGCGCCTCTGTTCTTCCGCACTGTTCTTCTTGTTCTCGGCATCTCGCCGGTGTCCGGCAGAGGTCGCCGCCCGATGACGGTACGCCCGTGCCGGATTTCGTCAAGAAAACTTGTCCGACATCGAAGATTTGCGTGCCTCGTTTTCGTCCGGCCGGCCTTCGCGCGGCGTCCATGTCACGTCCATGTCGCGTCGAGGTCACGTCGAGGCGGCCTCCCGCCCGTGCCGGCGGCGGCCGGCGCCACCCCCTGCGACGACGCTACAGGCCCGGCAAGCTTGGCGCGGTGGGCGAGGTGTGCTAATTCCGCGCGCGGTGAGAAGCGGCGTCGAAGACCTGCCATGCGGGCCTTGGCGCCGCTTCGCTCGTTTCGCTTCCGGCGATGCCGGTTTTATTTGCGATGCGCGCCGCACCACTTGCCCGAAGTCCCATTTGTTGGGGTATGCACCAATGGCCATCGTGACCGAAAAGGCCGCCCAGGCGGCCGAAGCCGATTTCTTCACCCGTTCGCTCGCCGAGTCCGATCCGGAACTGTTCGGCGCCATCGAGCACGAGCTCGGTCGCCAGCGCGAGGAAATCGAACTGATCGCTTCCGAGAACATCGTCTCCAAGGCGGTGCTCGAGGCCCAGGGTTCGGTCCTGACCAACAAATATGCCGAGGGTTATCCGGGTAAGCGCTATTACGGCGGCTGCCAGTTCGTCGACATCGCCGAATCGCTCGCGATCGAGCGCGCCTGCAAGCTGTTCGGCGCGAAGTTCGCCAACGTGCAGCCGCACTCGGGCGCCCAGGCGAATCAGACCGTGTTCCTCGCCGCGCTCCAGCCGGGCGACGCCTTCCTCGGCCTCGACCTCGCCGCGGGCGGGCATCTCACCCACGGCTCGCCGGTCAATCTCTCCGGCAAGTGGTTCCGCCCGGTGCCCTATCACGTGCGCCGCGACGACGAACTGATCGATTACGAAGAGATCGCGCACCTCGCCCGTACCGAGAAGCCGAAGCTCATCATTGCCGGCGGCTCGGCCTATCCGCGCGTGATCGACTTCGCGCGCATCCGCGCCATCGCCGACGAGATCGGCGCGCTGTTCATGGTCGACATGGCCCACTTCGCCGGCCTCGTCGCCGGCGGCGTGCATCCGAACCCGATGGAGCACGCCCACGTCGTCACCACCACCACCCACAAGACACTGCGCGGTCCGCGCGGCGGCATGGTGCTGACCAACGACGAGGCGCTGGCCAAGAAGATCAACTCGGCGGTGTTCCCGGGCCTGCAGGGCGGGCCGCTGATGCACGTCATCGCCGCCAAGGCGGTGGCGTTCGGCGAGGCGCTGCAGCCCTCGTTCAAGACCTATGCCGCGAACGTCGTCACCAATGCCAAGGCGCTCGCCGAAACCCTCGCCGGCCACGGCTTCCGCATCGTCTCCGGCGGCACCGACACGCACCTGATGCTGGTCGACCTGCGGCCGAAGTCGCTGACCGGCAAGGTCTCGGAGATCGCCCTCGGCCGCGCGCACCTCACCTGCAACAAGAACGGCATCCCCTACGATCCGGAGAAGCCGTTCGTGACCTCGGGCATCCGTCTCGGCACCCCGGCCGGCACCACCCGCGGCTTCGGCGTGGCGGAATTCCGCCAGATCGGCGACATGATCGCCGAGGTGCTCGGCGCGCTGTCGCAGAAGGGCGCCGAGGAGGACTCGCTGGTCGAAGGCAAGGTGCGCAACGAGGTCGCTGCACTGGTCGCCCGCTTCCCGCTCTACCGCTGACGGAGATCCGATGCGGTGCCCCTATTGCGGCGGTGACGACACCCAGGTGAAGGATTCGCGGCCCAGCGAGGATGGCGCCGCGATCCGTCGCCGGCGGGTGTGCGTCACCTGCGGCGGACGCTTCACGACCTTCGAGCGCGTGCAGCTGCGCGAGCTCACGGTCCTGAAGCGCTCCGGCCGTCGCGTGCCGTTCGACCGCGAGAAGCTGATGCGTTCGGTCCTGACCGCGCTGCGCAAGCGGCCGGTCGATGCCGAGCGCGTCGAGCAGATGGTGTCGGGTGTGGTGCGCCGGCTCGAAAGCCTCGGCGAGAACGAAGTCACCTCCGAACAGATCGGGCTGATGGTGATGGAAGCGCTGCGGGCGGTCGACGATGTCGCCTACGTCCGCTTCGCGTCCGTCTACCGCGACTTCCGCGAGGCGAAGGACTTCGGCGCCTTCCTCGAGGAGTTCGTTCCGCGGGGCGACGATTGACGCCCCGCCGGATTGAGGCCATGCTGGTATTGCCAGCCGACGACAATCGGGAATGACTGCGCCGGGCCTCCCAGCGAGGCCCGGTGACTGTTCCCGACAGTTTTAAGCAGATTAAAAGTCTTTTCGTTTCGCGCTTTTACTCGGCGGACCCTCCGACGTTCGAGCGGCCTCGCCAGACACTCGAACGCCCCCCGCCGCGGCGGGAGCGGGCGTTCCGGACGAGGGCCGACGCCGCGATGCAATCGCCTGAACTCGATCGTCGCTTCATGGCGGCGGCGCTTTCCATCGGCCGCCGCAATGCCGGCCATACCTGGCCCAACCCGTCCGTCGGCGCGATCGTCACCCGCGACGACGGCGCCGGCCCGACCGTGATCGGCCGCGGCGTCACCGCGCCGGGCGGACGCCCGCACGCCGAACCCCTCGCGCTTGCCGAAGCCGGCGACGCCGCCCGCGGCGCCACCGCCTATGTCACGCTGGAGCCCTGCAGCCACCAGGGCCGCACCGGCCCGTGCGCGGTCGCGCTCCGCGACGCGGGCATCGCGCGGGTGGTGACGGCGATCGAGGACCCGAACCCGCTCGTGGCGGGCCAGGGCCACGCCATCCTGCGCGAGGCCGGCATCGAGGTCGTCACCGGCATCCTCGCCGAGGAAGCCGCGCGCGACCACGCCGGCCACATCCGCCGCGTGCGCGACGGCCGTCCACATGTCCGGCTGAAGATGGCCATGTCGTCCGACGGCTTCGTCGGGCGCGAGGGCGCCGGCCAGATCGCGATCTCCTCGCCCGAGGCGCTCGATTACGTCCATGGCCTGCGC
>JAEZMP010000179.1 GCA_023442215.1 Pseudomonadota bacterium | reverse complement strand
GGGGGCGGCGAAAAGGGACCTATCCCTTCGCCGCGGCGGCGCCGATGTCGCGGCGGCAGAACCCACCGGGCCACACCACGCTGTCGACCGCCGCATAGGCGCGGGTCCGCGCTTCCGCGATATCGTGGCCGAGAGCGGTGACGTTGAGCACGCGGCCACCGGCGGCCACCAGCTTGCCATCCACCTTGCGGGTGCCGGCGTGGAACACCGCGCCGCCCGGCAGCAGCGCCTCGGCCGCCTCGATGCCGGCGATCACGGTTCCGGCTTCCACCTTGCCGGGATAGCCGTTCGCGGCCATCACGACCGTCAGCGCGGCGTCGTCGCTCCATTCGAGCGGATCGATCTCGCCGAGACGGCCCTCTGCGACGGCGAGCAGCACGTCGAGAAGATCCGACTGCAGCCGCGCCATCATCACCTGGCACTCGGGATCGCCGAAGCGGACATTGTATTCGATGAGCTGCGGCCCCGTATCGGTCAGCATCAGCCCGGCATAGAGCACGCCGCTGAAGGGTGTGCCGGCGGCGGCCATCGCGGCGACGGTAGGGCGCACGATCTCGGTCATGGTGCGCTCGGCGAGGTCCGCCGTCAGGATCGGAGCCGGCGAGTAGGCGCCCATGCCGCCGGTATTGGGGCCGAGGTCGCCATCATAGGCGCGCTTGTGATCCTGGGCGGTGGCGAAGGGCACGACCGTCTCGCCGTCCGACAGCGCGAAGAAGCTGACTTCCGGGCCGGACAGCTTTTCCTCGATGACCACCTCGGCGCCTGCCGCGCCGAACCCGCCCTCGAAGCACGCCTCGAGCGCAGCAACGGCTTCCTCCAGCGTCTCGGCGACGACGACGCCCTTGCCGGCGGCAAGCCCGTCCGCCTTCACCACAACGGGGGCGCCGACCTTGTCGAGATGGGCGAGGGCAGCGGCGAGGTCCGAGAACCGGCCATAGGCGGCGGTCGGGATGCCGGCCCTGGCGCACAGGTCCTTGGTGAAGCCCTTGGAGCCTTCGAGACGGGCGGCCGTGCGGGTCGGGCCGAACACCTTGATGCCGGCGACGGCGAGGTCATCCGCCAGTCCCGCCACGAGAGGCACTTCCGGCCCGATCACGACGAGGCCGACGGCGGCCTCCTCGCAGAAGGTGATGACGGCGCGGTGATCGGCCGGATCGAGCGAGACGAGCGTCGCGTGCTCTGCGATGCCGGGATTGCCGGGCGCGGCATAGAGCCGGTCGAGGCGGGCCGACTGGGCGAGCTTCCAGGCGAGTGCATGCTCTCGGCCGCCGCTGCCGATCAGGAGAACGTTCATCGGGCTTCAGATCCGTGGGCTTCAGGTCCGTGTCCCGCCATCGGGCGGTCGCGAGCCTTTATCACGCGGATCGTGCAATTGCGACGCCGCCGTGCGCGGCGGAGGCACCGAAAACGCGCGCCGGCGCGTTGCCACCGGCGCACGCGGCGCGGGCCCGTCCGGGCTCACTTCGCTCCGTGGCCGAGGGTGACGACAATGGCCCACATGGCGTGGATCGTTCGCGACCGGTGACCGCGCGGCCTTGCGCGCTTTCCGATCGGCTCGATCCGAACGGGATAGGCTCAGTGGAGCGCATAGGCCGAGCGACGTTCCTGAGCTTGCTCGGCTATCTCCGCGATCTCGCGGAGTGCGTCGTGCAGGCGCCGCGCGCGGGCGCGCAGCAGCCCGAGCGCCTCGACGGTCTCCTGCGCTCCGCGCTCGCCCACGAAGAACAGGTGGTTGCCGGAAACGGTCGCGGTCAGCTCGCCCGGTGCGACCGCGATCAGGGCCGTCAGGCGGCTCCAAGCCTCCTTCGGCAACTCGCCGAGCAGGCCGGCCTGGGCCAGCGGAAAGCGCTCGCAGAGCGTCTGCGAGATGTAGAAGCCCCACGCCCCCCGGTCGCCGAGGGCGTGGCGTGCGTCCGTCACCGAGCGATGCGTCATCGCCGCGAGCGGCGGGAAGCCGGCATAGTTCAAGGCGCCGGTATCGGCGAGGTCCGCGGCCCCGTCGGCGAAGAAGCCGTGCTCCCCATAGCGCAGGGCGGTTGCGCAGAGATTGACCGGAACGTTGCCGGTGAACTCCGCCCGGAACTGGTCCTCCGCCACGACGGAGGTTCCGCGCGCGCCGCGCTGGCCGTCGAGGCTCCCGACGAGCCAGTCGAGGAACCCGCCGGAGAGATCGCCGAGGCCGTTCGCGGCAGGCCGGATACGGTCGAGACCCGGCTGTAGCCCCGGTGTGGGGGCGGACGCGGCCATGGCGACGAACAGCTCCACCCCGATGCCATGTCGGGCGAGCGCCTTGCCGAGCGGTTCGGCGATCCGCCCCGCCATGCTCCAGGCGAGCACGACGACATCCGTCGGCAGTCTGTTCGCCTTGACCGTCTTCGCGATGATCTCGGCCGACTGGGCGCCCCAGTCGCGGACCGAGAATGCCGGATGGACCGAATCGAACACCGGGTTGTCGAGCGGATAGGAGAGGGCGAGAAACGGGTGGCCGGCCTCCGCGAGCCAATGGGCGAGGAAATCGCGCGGGCTGCCTTCCGGGTGTCCATAGGCGATGCGCGCCAGCACGCCGCCGCCGGTGATGAACACCACGAGCGGCCGGCTTTCGCCGCCGTCCACGAACTTCATCAGCGCCGGATAGCCAGCGGCGGCGACGAGCTTCTCTCCCGGATAAAGGCGTTTCTTTCCCGGTTCTTTTCTCATCGGCTCTCTCCGCGTAGCCTTATGGTATCGCTGCCATGTGACATTTGCACGCAAACTATGCGCAGAGGAACAGGCCGGCGTTGGCAAATGCGACCGGGTTCTTGGCAAATGCGACTAAAGATCGAGCCCTGCCCGTCTTTGCACGCCAATGCAGAGTTTTCGCAAAGGGTCTGCTGCAATCGGACTTCGGCCTCACGTACGACCGCCGGCGGCACGACTGCGGATTGCCGGAATCGCTGCGATCGTCCATCCCGGCATCGAGTCCGTTCCTCGGCGATTGCCTCGTCCGGTGCGGACCTCGGCCGCCGCCGGCCTCCGGAAACGAGCCGGTGGACAAGGGCGGGACGGACGGGTTTAAGCACGGATCGGTCGGTGGGCCGAGGGCCGGAGAGGGCATCGCGATGGTGCGCACGAACGACGATGCAGTTGCCGACGCCCCGCGGGGCAATTGGGTCGACCGGTTCGCACCCGCGGCGGTAAAGCCCTATGCGCGGCTCGCGCGGTGGGACAGGCCGATCGGCTGGTGGCTGCTGCTCTGGCCGTGCTGGTGGTCCGCCGCGCTCGCCGCCGGGGCGTCCGGCGCGCAGTTCCCGGATCCGTGGCATCTGGCGCTTTTCCTCGTCGGCGCCATCGCGATGCGGGGCGCCGGCTGCACCTACAACGACATCGTGGACCGCAAGATCGATGCCCAGGTGGCGCGCACGCGCTCGCGCCCTATCCCGAGCGGGCAGGTCAGCGCACGGCAGGCGGCACTGTTCCTCTTGCTTCAGGCCCTCGTCGGCCTGCTGGTGCTCCAGCAGTTCAACCGGTTCACGTTCGGCCTCGGCCTCGCCTCGCTTCTCGTGGTCGCGGCCTATCCCTTCGCAAAGCGCGTCACGCACTGGCCGCAGGCGGTGCTGGGGCTCGCGTTCTCGTGGGGCGGGCTGATGGGATGGGCGGCGGTGTTCGGTCGCCTCGACCTGCCGGCGGTGCTGCTCTATCTCGGCGCCGTGGTCTGGACCATCGGGTACGATACCATCTACGCCCATCAGGACCGGGAGGACGATGCCCTCGTCGGGATTGGTTCGACGGCGCTGCTGTTCGGGCGCAGGACCCGTCCGGCGCTTGCGGTGCTGTTCGCGGTGACGGCGGTGCTGATGGGGGCGGGGCTGTGGAGCGCGGGGGCCGGAGTAGCGGCCTTCGTCGGCTTTGCCGCGTTCTGCATCCAGCTTGGCTGGCAGGTCGTGAGACTCGATATCGACGACCCGGACCTGTGCCTTGCGATCTTCAAGTCGAATTCGTTCGCAGGCTGGCTCTTGTTTCTGGGGCTTGTCGCCGATTGCCTTGCCCGGCAGTGGCCTTGATGGCCTGAGCGGGAGGTATCGTCTTGGCGGAAGGCCTGCGGCCTTCCGGTTCGTCGGTTCAGTCCCGGGCGATGATCTCGCGTTCCTCGGCGTGAACGGCTGATGAGGCCGGGGTGAAGCGGCCGCGGGTCCACACGCTGCGGGGGCGGCGGCGGGTCGTCTGGCGGCCGAAGCGGCGCGGGGCCGGCGGGCGCACGTCGTCGGGCCGATCTTCCAGCGGTGCGCGGATGAGGCTGCCGTCGGATTCGAACATCATCATCGGCAGCGCCAGCGTCTGGGACCACCGGCGCCACAGCCGGGCGGCCTGGTCTAGGTCGTAGACGGTGTCGAGCGGCACGTTCATCGCCGGCGCGGGATGGATCAGCTCGATGTGGACGACGCCGCCCTCGGGCTCGAAGCGCACGGCGACGCCCGTGAAGCTTTCGAACGGCACCACGACGGTGGTGGTGAGGCCATAGAGCCGGCGCTTGAATACCGCGCCGGTGTCGCCGAGATAGACCGGACCGGCATCGGCGGCGCGCACGCCCTCGCGCGGCAGCAGCCGTTCGGCTTCCGTGCTGCGGACCTGCAGGTCGCTCTGCGGCACGCTCGCGTGGCTGTGTCCGCTCATGGCCGTTCTCCTCGACTTCATCGCCCCGGCAGGTCGACCGGCAGACCCGGTCGGTACGCCGATTTTCCCCTGGCGTGACCGACTGTCCCGCCATGCCCCGATGGGCGCCTTCGATGAGCCGACGCTAGGCCCCGGAGAGTTTTGCAGGTCTTAACGCGCGGCCCCCGTCGGCCCGCCGCGCGAAGGTTCCAAACCGGAGGGTTAGGAAAAGGTTCCCTGTCGGGTTCCAATTGCGGGCGTTGCCGGCAAAAGCCTCTTAACCAGCGGGATTATCGCGGCCGCGGGCCTTGTTCCGCCACGCTCGGAACCGTAAATCCCGGGTCAAGCGAAACGGGCCGGCAGGTTGCCTCGCAACCTGCCTTGTCGCTCGCCCGTTCCGCGCTTCCCTCGCGTCGTGCCGCCCGGCCGCATGGCCGCGCCGCCGCGCCGAACCGGAGTTGCTTCCGCAATGGCCGCCGCAACCGAACTCGACCGCACCGGCACCGACTATCTCGACCCGAGGCGCCTGGAAGATGCCGCCGCCGCCCTCGTGGAGGCCGCCCGTAAGGCCGGGGCCGACGCCGCCGATACGGTCGTCGTGCGGGGCGTGTCCGTTTCCGTCTCGGTGCGCGACGGCGCGGTCGAGGACAGCGAGCGGTCCGAGGGTGACGATTTCGCGCTTCGGGTGTTCGTCGGCCGCCGCAGCGCCAGCGTTTCCACCAACGCGCTCGGCGATCCGAAGGCGATCGCCGAGCGCGCGGTCGCGATGGCGCGCGTCGCCCCCGAGGATCGTTTCGCGGGGCTTGCGGACCGCGCCCTGATC
>JAEZMP010000168.1 GCA_023442215.1 Pseudomonadota bacterium | reverse complement strand
AGGGCGCGCGCATCATCCCCGACGATGATTGGACGACGGGCTGGTCGCCGACCTGGATGCTCGGAAACCGCATCGCCGGAAAGCGCCTCGGCATCATCGGCATGGGGCGGATCGGCCAGGCCGTCGCCCGCCGCGCCAAGGCGTTCGGCATGTCGATCCACTATCACAACCGCCGCCGGCTTTCCGCCACCGTGGAAGACGGGCTGGAGGCCACCTACTGGGAGAGCCTCGACCAGATGCTGGCGCGGATGGACGTGGTGTCGGTGCACTGCCCGCGCACGCCGGCGACCTATCATCTTCTCTCCGCCCGGCGGCTGAAGCTGATGCGGCCCGGCGCCTATCTCGTGAACACCGCGCGTGGCGAGATCGTCGACGAAGCGACGCTGATCAAGCTGATCGAGAGCGGCGCGATCGCGGGTGCGGGGCTCGACGTCTTCGAACACGAGCCGGCGATCAATCCGAAGCTGCGCAAGCTCGCCGACGCCGGCAAGGTGGTGCTGCTGCCGCACATGGGATCGGCCACCCTCGAAGGCCGCATCGACATGGGCGAGAAGGTCATCGTCAACATCCGCAACTTCATGGACGGGCACCGTCCGCCCGACCGGGTGCTGCCGACGGCGGTGTGACGCCCGGCGCTTTCGCCCGCCTTGGTAGCGGAGCACGCCATTCTTTCCACCGGCCGTTTTCGAGGCTGTGCGTGCCGAGAGAAAGGGCATGCAAACAATGCGTGCTCATGCCAATCTCCACACCGGAGCCACCGAGGCCCGTGCCTTCCGACCGCACCCGGCGGTCGTCGCGGCACCGGCGGGGTTCCGGCGAAGAAGCGGGACGGGCTCTCTGCGACGGGGAGACGGCACCCCTCCTCGCCAGCGGCAACATTCAGCGCCGGCTGCGAGCGTGGGCTCCGGGGCGCGACCGGAGGGATCATGTTCAGGACGAAGAACGGTTTGGCCGGCCTCAAGCTTGCCGGGCTCGGCCTTGCGGCGCTTGCCGCGTCGGCCTTCAGCGCCGTCGCCGCTTCGGCGCCCGAGTTCAAGCCCGCCATCATCTTCGATCTCGGCGGCAAGTTCGACAAATCCTTCAACGAATCCGCCCTCAACGGCGCCGAGCGGTTCAAGAAGGACACCGGCATCGAATATCGCGACTTCGAGCTGCAGAACGAATCCCAGCGCGAGCAGGCGCTGCGCAACTTCGCGCGGCGCGGCTACTCGCCGATCATCGGCGTGAGCTTCAGCCAGGCCCAGGCGATGGAGAAGGTCGCCAAGGAATTCCCCGACCTGCAGTTCGCGATCATCGACGGCACCGTCGACCTGCCGAACGTGCGCTCGGTGGTGTTCAAGGAGGAGGAAGGCTCCTACCTCGTCGGCCTCCTCGGCGCGATGGCCTCCAAGACCGGCAAGCTCGGCTTCGTCGGCGGCATGGACATCCCGCTGATCCGCAAGTTCGCCTGCGGCTACGTGCAGGGCGTGAAGGCGACCAATCCGAACGCCGAGGTGTTCCAGAACATGACCGGTACCACCGGCGACGCCTGGAACGACCCGGTGAAAGGCGGCGAGCTCGCCAAGTCGCAGTTCGACCGCGGCGCCGACGTCGTCTACCACGCGGCGGGCGGCACCGGCCTCGGCGTGCTGCAGGCCGCGGCGGACGCGGGCAAGCTCGGCATCGGCGTCGACAGCGACCAGAACTACCTGCATCCGGGCCACGTGCTGACCTCGATGCTGAAGCGCGTCGACAACGCCGTTTACAAGACCTTCGCCGACGCCAGGGACGGCAAGTTCACCAGCGGCGTCATCGTCCTCGGCCTGTCCGACGACGGCGTGGGCTGGGCGCTCGACGAATACAACGCCAAGCTGATCACGCCCGAGATGAAGGCCGCCGCCGACCAGGCTCGCGCCGACATCATCTCCGGCAAGATCAAGGTCCACGACTACATGGTCGACCAGTCCTGCCCGGTGCAATGAGCCCTCAGCGCTTCCGGCCGCGCGGGCGCGCGGCCGGCCTCTCCCCCGATTACCCCGCGGCGGTCGGCCTCGCCGGCGTCGCGTCGCCGACGCGGCGCGGTTTCCTCGCCGTCGCGGGTGGTGCCGTCCTGTCGGGCTGCGTCTCGACGGCGCCGGACGCGCACTATCCGGCCAAGCTCGTCGAGATCAATTCGGGCGAAGCGGTCCGGCTCGTGTCGGTCTACCGCGTCCAGCACGGCCTCAACGGCCTGACCCAGGACGGCCGCCTGACCGAGGCCGCCCGCGCGCAGGCGCTCGCCATGGCGCAGATCGGCCGCATGAGCCACGACATCGCCGGCCAGGGCACCCTGCCCCGCCGCCTCGAACGGGTCGGCTACAACTGGGGCGTCTCGGCGGAAAATCTCGGCGCCGGCTATCCGACGCTCAAGGCGGCGTTCGACGGCTGGGTGCATTCGCCGAAGCACAACGAAAACCTGCTCCGCAAGGGCCTCACGGAAATGGGCATCGCCGCCGCCTCATCGCCGTCGCGCTACGGCACGTTCTGGGCGCTGATCCTGAGTTCCCCGCGGCAGATGCCCGAGGAAGAGCCCGACACCGTGTGGTGGACGCAGACATGAGTGCGGGCGCAAGCGCGGCGCCGGCGGGCCACGTCCCGCCGGTCATCGAACCGGCCATCGAACTCGTGGGCATCGACAAGCGCTTCGGCGCGGTCCATGCCAACCGCGACATCCATCTGCGGGTCGAGAAGGGCACGATCCACGGCATCGTGGGCGAGAACGGCGCCGGCAAGTCGACCCTGATGTCGATCCTCTACGGCTTCTACCAGGCCGATTCCGGCCAGATTCTCATCAACGGCCAGGAAGCCGCCATCACCGATTCCCGCGCCGCTATCGCGGCGGGCATCGGCATGGTCCACCAGCACTTCATGCTGGTCGATCCCTTCACCGTGCTGGAGAACGTCATCCTCGGTGCGGAAGGCGGCGCGATGCTCAACCAGGGCATCTCCAAAGCACGCCGGGAACTGAAGCGGCTCGCCGACGACTACGAAC
Organism: Pseudomonadota bacterium; assembly: GCA_023442215.1. Classification (GTDB taxonomy): domain Bacteria; phylum Pseudomonadota; class Alphaproteobacteria; order Rhizobiales; family Segnochrobactraceae; genus Pseudoxanthobacter. The sequence continues at coordinate 1,634 of JAEZMP010000168.1, read as the reverse complement.
TCAGCGTCGATCCGGACGCGGTGGTCGGCACGCTCGCGGTCGGCATCCAGCAGCGCATCGAAATCCTGAAGGCGCTCTATCGCGGCGCCGACATCCTCATCCTCGACGAGCCGACCGGCGTCCTCACCCCGGCCGAGGCGGACCATCTGTTCCGCATCCTCCATGTGCTCAAGAACGAGGGCAAGACCATCATCCTGATCACCCACAAGTTGCGGGAGATCATGGCGGCGACGGATTCGGTCTCTGTGATGCGGCGTGGCGAGATCGTCGCGACCCGGCGGACCGCCGAGACGACGGTGGAGGAACTGGCCGAACTGATGGTCGGCCGCCGGGTGCTCCTCAAGGTCGACAAGACCCCCGCGAAGCCCGGCCGCACCGTGCTCGACGTCCGCAACCTGACGGTCACGGATTCGCGCGGCCTCGTCCGCGTCGACGACGTGTCGCTCACCGTGCGCGCGGGCGAGATCGTGGGCATCGCCGGTGTCGCCGGCAACGGGCAGTCGGAACTCCTCGAGGCGATCGCCGGGCTGCGGCCCGCCACCTCCGGCGAGATCGCGCTCGACGGCCGGGAGCTCGATGCGCGCACGCGCGCCGATCCCGCCCGGCTGCGCGCCCTCGGGCTCGGCCATGTGCCGGAGGACCGTCATCGCATGGGCCTCGTCAACGCCTTCGAGGAAAGCGAGAACGCCATCCTCGGCTATCACCGCGACCCCGCGCTCGGGCGCGGGCCGTTCCTCGATCCCGAGCGGGTGCGCGCCCACGCCCGTACCGCGGTCGGCGAATACGACATCCGTCCGCCGGACGTGCGCCTCAGGACGGCGAACTTTTCCGGCGGCAACCAGCAGAAGATCGTGCTCGCCCGCGAGATCGAGCACGATCCGGTGGTGCTGATCGTCGGCCAGCCGACCCGTGGCGTCGATATCGGCGCCATCGAGTTCATCCACCGGCGCCTCGTCGCGCTGCGCGACGCCGGCAAGGGCATCCTGCTCGTCTCTGTCGAACTCGACGAGATCCGGGCGCTGTCCGACCGCGTCATCGTGATGTGCGGCGGACGGATCACCGGCGAGCGCGGTCCGGAGGCCGACGAACAGGAACTCGGCCTGCTCATGGCCGGCGTGAACAGCGAGGCGGCAGAGTGATCCCGAGGACCGAGGTCCAGTACTCCGGCGGCCATCGCACGCGCCCGGCCGGGGCGGCGTGGCGGGCAGCATCGAGGGAAACGCCATGAGCACGCCTGTCGGACAATTGCCGCGCTGGGTCGATTACGGCCTGCTGCCGCTCGTCAATCTCGCCGCGGCGTTCCTGGTTTCCGGCATCGTGGTGCTGATGATCGGCGAGAACCCGATCGCGGCGGTGCGGACGCTGGTCTACGGCGCGCTCGGCTACGGCGAGGGCCTGGGCTTCACGCTGTTCTACGCCACCGATTTCGTGCTGACGGGCCTCGCGGTCGCGGTCGCGTTCCATGCCGGCCTATTCAATATCGGCGGCGAGGGACAGGCGACCCTCGGCGGGCTCGGCGTGGCGCTGGTGTGCCTGCCGCTCGGTGGCGTGCTGCCGTGGTGGGCGCTGCTGCCGATCGCGCTGGTGGCGGCGGCGGCGTTCGGCGCCGGCTGGGCGTTCATTCCGGCCTGGCT
>JAEZMP010000130.1 GCA_023442215.1 Pseudomonadota bacterium | reverse complement strand
GCTCGAGCCCGGTGAAGGACAGGAAAATCTCGGTCCCGTCGGTGCGGCCGTCGCTGCGGCGGCGCGTCGCCGTCCAGTAGGACGGCCGGGCCTGACGTTCGGGATGCCGGTTGCGGGCGTAGAACGGCAGCACCTCGCGGCGCCGTCCCTGGTCGTCCGTCGCCACCACCGCGTTGACCGAATAGACTTCCAGCGCCTCCTGGCGGCGGGCATCGGCGATGACGCGATGCTCGAAGCGGTTCTGGCCGATGATGACGGGCTCCGCCCGCTGGCGGAACAGGTTGACGACGGGCGTGCAGCCGAGGGCGAACATGTCCTTGCCGACGGCGCGTTCGAGCGCGACGTCGGTGCGGTCGAAATAGAACACGATGTGCAGCTGCGTGCTGGCGCCGCGCACCATCTTTTCGAGCAGATCGATCTCGAAATAGAGGAACTTCTCCGGGAAGACGAAGAAGTCCGTCAGGATGCGATAGGCGTTGCGGGCCTGCGGCGGATAGGGCAGCAGCGCCTCGTCGGCCTCGAAGCCGACCGGCTTGACCGCGCTCGGCGGCACGATCACAGGCGCCGGGTCGTTCGGGCTGTCGGCGAGGGCGATCGAGACCGTGTTGTTCAGGATCAGCTGGTGCAGCGCATGGATCTGCGACGACTGGCCCCTCAGGAAGAAGCGCAGTTGCTGCGGCTGGAGATCGGCGAAGGTCGCATCCGGCGCCGTGCAGCGCAGCGACAGCCGCAGGGTGGCGACCGCGCCCTCCGCCGCCGGATTGACGGGGGCGACGACGGTCCGGCCGCCCATCGTCGCCTCGGCCAGCGCGATCGGCCACAGCGTCACCGGGTAGCGGGTGCGGAAGCGGCAGCTTTCGCCGTCGAGATTGGCGGTATCGAGCTCGCTGTCGGCAGGAATGACCTGCGGCCCGGCCATCTCGGAGGAGCCGATGAACTGCACGGTCGCCATCGACGGGATCGGCGCGAGATAATGCGGGTAGAGCACGCCGAGCAGGCTGTCGACGAGTTCCGGGAACTCGTCGTCGAGCTTGCGGGCCACGCGCGCATTGAGGAACGCGACGCCTTCCATGAGCCGGGCCACATGGGGGTCGTCGATGGCATCGTTGCTGATGCGCAGCTGGCCGGCGATCTTCGGATTGGCCTCCGCGAACGCACTCGCAAGCTCGCGCAGGTAGCCGAGTTCGCGGTTGTAGTATGGAAGCAGTTCGTCACTCACCGATTGGCACTCTTGAGCGAAACCCGGTTGCTCAGGGGGTCGATCACCGTGTCGAAGATGACCGGCTCGGGCGAAAGCGAAATCACGATCTCCGCTTCGATCCGGATCCGCAATGTGCGGTCGGACGAATCGGTGTTCGGCACGGCGAAGATGTCCATCTTCGCCAGCCGCGGTTCCCAGGTGCGGATGATGTCGCCGATCTCCCTGACCATGTCCGAGCGGTGCCGCTCGGTCGAGAGATTGATGGCGGACAGATCCGGGATGCCGAAATTCAGAAGCGACCGGTCGAGCTCACGGAGGTGCTCCGACCATCCCACGACACGGGGATGGGTGTTGAGCAGATCCTCCAGATCCCGCAGCATACCCTCGCGGATGCGCGAGACGACCGAGCCCTCGTCGTCGAGAAGGCGGTCGAGCAGCGAGAGGGAGACGACCGGCTTGGCTTCGGACATCAGTCCGCCTTGAACGTCAGCGTGCGCAGGTCGAGCACCGAGACGCTCTCCTCGCCGACGAGGAAGCAGCGCAGCCCCTGGCCGCGCACGAAGCCGGGCGCCTCCTCGATCCAGTCGGTCTCGCGCCCGGTCAACGCGGCCTCGGACGGGGCCTCGCCGGTGACCGGATAGATGCCGGGAATGACGACCTCGCCCTCCGGCCCGCCGCGCACCGAAAGCTGCACGGTGCGCCACGCGGTGTCGAGCGGACGCGACGGCGGCTGGAATTCGGCCTGCTCGATCTGCTCCATCGGCACCCAGTAATATTTGCCCGTCGTCGTCATCACCTCGAGCACGCCGCCGATCAGGTCGTCGAGGTCGCGGAAATCGTCGAACGGAACGTCGCCGGCCATGCCGGAGACCTGCGGACGCAGGTCCTCGGCCCGGGCGACGCTTTCAGCGGCGGCCGCGACGTCGCCGTTGCGCAGGTGCATGAGCGCTTCGAGCCGCGCCGCAGCGTGCGCCGGCGGCTCGACGAGAAATTCCGGCGCGCGGCCGTCCTTCCAGACCTGCCGGCGCATCATGTCGGCGCGCACGAGCTGCCGCAGCGTCATGACCTGCACGGTGGTCTTGGGGTCCTGGGCCGCGATGGCCTCCAACTGCCGCTCGGCCCGCTCCAGTTCGCCGGCCACGCAAAGATATTCCGCGAGCAGGCTGCGGCTGGCGATGTCGCCGGGCGCCGCCTTGACGGCCTCGCCCGCGGCAGCGACGGCGGCGCGCAACTGGCCGCCGGTGAACAGGTCGAGCGATGACGCGATCGTCATGAAATCTCTCCGAAAGAGGCGGCCTCAGGCGGCCGATTGGGGTGCGGCAAGCGCGGCATCGGTCACGAGCTTGAAGGTCGTGAAGATCTGGTCGAGCTGGAAGTGGGGCTGGAGCTGAAGCACGCAGGCGAAGGCGCCCGGCCGGCCGGGAATGTCGCGCACCTCCACCCGCCCCTCGCGCAGGGGGAAGCGGGCCTTCATCTCCATCGAGGCGTCGTCGTTGCCGAGGCAATAGCCGTGCAGCCACGTCTGGAGCGCACTCTCGCATGCCTCGGCGGTGGTGAAGCTGCCAACGCGATCGCGGATCTGCACCTTGATGTAGTGGGCGAAGCGCGACACGCAGAGAATGTAGCGCAGCATCGCCGACAGCCGCGCGTTCACCTCCGCGCTCGGCTTGTCGTAGCGCGGCACGGACTGGATCGACGCACCCGTCCTGAACACGAGATAGGAGGTGTCCTTGCAGACGTTGACGTTCATCAGCCCCAGGAGCGACAGGTCCTGTTCGGTATGCGCGGGGATCGCGAGCTCGCAGCCGAACCGGCGCACCACGCCCGGCGCATCGGTCTCCACCGAGGGCCCGGGCACGCCGATGACGAGGCCATTGTCCACCTCGTCCCGGCGCGAACCGCAGATATCGGCGAACCAGCCGTGGAGGTCGTAGGCGCGGATCAGCACCTCGCCGAAGGCATAGACGGCATTGCCCCAGCAGAGTTCGGAGGCGTCGAGCCCGTCGGCATCCTCACGGTAGCGGAACGGCATGGTGCGCAGGTCGGCTTCCGAATAGGGCTCGCGCATCAGCACACGCGGCAGCACCACGCCCAGGAACCGGGCGTCCTCAAGGTTCCGCACCCGGTCGTAGCGCCGATATTCCTCGCCCGTGAACAGCTGCCGCAGGCTGCGCACGCGGTCGAGTTCGGAGAACGCCTCGAGGCCGAGCAGCTCCGGCGAGGCGCCGAGCACGGTCGGCGCGAAGGCCGCCGCAGCCACGCCCGCAAGCCCGGTCAGCACGGCGACGTCGTCGACCGTGTGGGTCGGCGTCAGCCGGTGCCGGATCTCGTAGTCGCACAAGAGGACGCCGAACGGCCGCCCGCCGGGCATGCCGTATTCTTCCGTGTAGACCTTGTGGAACAGCGCGCTGCGGTCGAAGTCGGTCGCGTGCGAGAAATCGCGCGCGATCTCCGCCCACGAGGCATTGATCGCCCGCACCAGGACGCCGCTCGCAGACGCCGCGCAGGAGCACAGATAGCGCAGGCCGCGCCACGACGCTTCCAGCGCCAGGAAGCGGCGGTGATGGATGACGGCGTTCAACTGATCGGTGATGAGAGCGTCGAGCCGGGCGATATCCCGGTCGATGGCGAGCGCGAGCGCCGGATCGCCCCAGGAGGCTTCGGCATCGTCGCCGAACCATTCGCGCAGCGCGGCGCGCGGGTCGCTTTCGGCCAGAAAGCGGTCGAGGCGTTCGCCGGGGACCCGCCCCAGCGCCATATCGACCGCGACCCGCCGCAGAGGCGGGGAAACAGTTCCCCCGCCCATCGCCGCCTTCGCGTCCGCCGGGGCCTCCGTCGCAGGTGGCGTATCCGTCGGCACGATGGCAGCCCTCCAAGCCGTGCAGATTCAGGCCGCGTCAGGACGCGGACGGAATCCGCGCCACCATGCGCAGCGAGGTGGTGAGTTCTTCCATCTGCAGCCATGGACGCAGCCAGGCGACCGCGTTGTAGGAGCCCGGCTTGCCCGGAATCTCGCGGACCTCGACCTTCGCCTCGGCGAGCGGATACTTGGCCTTCATGTCCTGGCCGGCATCCGGATTGCCGTTGACGTAGTTGATGATCCAGCGGTTCAGCCACGCCTCGCAGTCGCTGGCCTCCATGAACGCGCCGACCTTGTCGCGGCCCATGATCTTCAGGTAGTGCGCGAAGCGCGACGTCGCCATGATGTACGGCAGGCGGGCCGAGATCGCGGCGTTGGCGGTCGCTTCGGGACGGTCGTACTTCTTCGGCTTCTGGGTGGTCTGCGCGCCGAAGAACACCGCATAGTCGGTGCCCTTGTAGTGGCACAGCGGCAGGAAGCCGAGCTTGGACAACTCCGCCTCGCGGCGATCGGTGATGCCGATCTCGGTCGGGCACTGCTGGTCGACGTCGCCGTCATCAGACACGAACACGTGGCTCGGCAGGTTCTCCACCTTGCCGCCGCCCTCTGCGCCGCGGATCGCGGTGCACCAGCCGTGCTGCGCGAACGCATCCGTGAGGCGGGCGCCCAGCACGAAGGCCGAGTTCATCCAGCAATATTCTTCGTGGGCCATCGCGCGCGGCACGCCGTCGACGATGTGGCCTTCCTCGTAGTTGAACTCCTCGACCGGCTTGGTCGTGGCGCCGTAGGGCAGCCGGGCGAGGGTGCGCGGAAGGGCGAGCGTGACGAAGCGGGAGTCTTCCGATTCCCGGAAGCTGCGCCACTTGGCGTATTCGACGGTGTCGAAGATCTTCTCCAGGTCGCGCGGCTTCGACAGCTCGGTGTAGTTGTCGAACCCGAACAGCGCCGGATCCGCAGCCGCGATGAAGGGCGCGAAGGCCGCGGCGGCCACGCTCGACATCTGCGACAGCAGCTCGATGTCCTCGGGATGGTTGGAGAACTCGTAGTCGCCGATCAGCGCGCCGTAGGGCTCGCCGCCCGGGCTGCCGAATTCGGACTCGTAGATCTTCTTGAAGATCGCGCTCTGATCGAACTCCGAGGCCTTGCTCAGGTTCTTGTAGAGCTCGCGCTTCGTGCAGTTCAGCACGCGGATCTTCAGGGTCGTGCTCGTCTCGGAGTTCATGACGAGATAGTTCAGGCCCCGCCACGTGCCTTCCAGCTTCTGGAAGTCCGGGTGGTGCATGATCGCGTTCAGCTGCGTCGACAGCTTGGCGTCGATGCTGGAGATCGCCGCAGAAATCGTCTGCGCGAGGTTCTTGGAATAGGTCACCGTGCCGGCCAGCGCCTCGCGCGTCAGCGTGCGCAGGAGCTCGGTGGTACGGTCGGGATCGGTCTGCTTCGTCGCAGCGATCGCCTGATCCAGGAAGGAAAGCTCGCCCGTGGCGGCTTCCGCAGCCTGGCCTTGTGCTTCGGCTTCACCCGCGGCCATCGGTCAACCTTCCTTCTTCTCGGGAGCGGCAACGCCCAGCTGGTCGCCGAGCGCCTTCAACTGCTCTTCGTTGGAGAGAATCTGTTCCAGAAGGCTCTCCAGGTTCTCGGAGCGGTCGGCCTTCGACAGGAGGTCGCGCAGCTGGTTGCGCGCGTCCATCAGCTTGCGAAGCGGCTCGACGTTCTGCACCACCGAGGCGGGGGAGAAGTCTTCCATCGACTTGAACGCGAGTTCGACGGACATCTGGCTGCCATCGTCCGCCAGCGTGTTGTCGACCTTCATCTTCAGGCCCGGCGTCATGCGCGCCAGCACCTGATCGAAGTTGTCGCGATCGATCTGGATGAACTTGCGGTCGCCGAGGGGCTTCAGCGGCTCGGTCGGATCGCCGGAGAAGTCTCCGATCACGCCGACAACGAAGGGAAGCTCCTTCTGAACGACCGCGCCTTCCGTCTCGACATCGTAGGTGATGTGGACGC
>JAEZMP010000122.1 GCA_023442215.1 Pseudomonadota bacterium | reverse complement strand
CTCCAGCGAGGTTTTCGCAGACCGCGTCGCGAAGTTCCGCGACGGCGGGCGCGGAACTCTGGCGATGATCATCGGCGGACCAGACGGCCATGGCGAGGCGCTGCGCAAGCGTGCCGATCTGATGCTCGCGTTCGGCGCGATGACGTGGCCGCATCAGCTCGTGCGCATCATGGCCGCCGAGCAGCTCTACCGTGCCGTGACGCTGATTTCCGGCCATCCCTATCATCGCGGCGGCTGAGGACGTCGTCCCGGCGCCTTTGGTCCGGCGGCTTCGCCCTGCGGTAACGAACCGTTTACCGTGGCGGTCGTATCGACGAGAGTGCATGTGGCGGATGCAGGACAGCCCGAGTTCCGGGTGGCCGGACGCGACGTGGGTTTCAGATTGGCGGGTTTCAGGCTTTTGTATCCTGCGGGTCTTCCCGGCGAGCGCCGCTCAGCCCCCGGGGTGATGCGCCTGAAGATGGAAAGCATGTCTTGATCCCAGAGGCCGCCGTCCAGGTGATCGATCGGCTTCCGCAGCGGGCGGGCAGGGCGACCCGGCCCGCAGCCCGGCGGGGCATGACAGCCTGCGCCCTCGTTCTCTGCCTGCTGGCGCCGCTGCATCCGGGGTGGGCGACGGAGGAGGATCCGGCGATCCCGCCGGCCGCTGCGAACCCGACCGGCGCGACGGCGGCAAGCCCGGGCGCGACGTCCCAGCCCGCGGCCCCGCTCGATCCGGCGCAGGAGCGCCAGAAGCGCGTGCGTGAGCTGTCGGCGCTCAACCAGACCATCCGCGTCAATGCCGAGCGGCAGGCCGAACTCGCCCACGAGATCGCCGCCCTCGACCAGGACCGCACACGCCTCAACCAGGCGATTCTCGATGTCGGCGAGCGGCGTTCGAAACTCGAGAAGACCATGGCGGCGACCGAATCGCGCATCGCCGAGATCGAGACGCAGGCCGACGGCGTGCGCGCTTCGTTCAATGCCCGCCGGGCGACGCTCGCCGAGATCATCGCCACGCTGGAGCGCATCGGCCGGCAGCCTCCGCCGGCGATCGCTGTCGATGCCGCCGACGCACGCAGCGCGGTGCGCAGCGCCATGCTGCTCGGAGCGGTGCTGCCGGAAATCCGCATCCAGGCCGACAGCCTCGCCGCCGATCTCCAGGAGATCGCCCGGCTCAGCCGCGACGCCCGTACCGAGCGCGCGCGCCTTGCCAAGGATGCCGAGAAGCTCGCCGAGGAGCGGGAACGCCTGAGCCTGCTCGTCGAGGAGAAGCGCAAGGCGCGTGAAACCTCGGCGGAGCAGCTGAACGCCGAGCGGGCCGCGGCCGAAGAACTCGCTTCCAAGGCGACCTCGCTGCAGGGCCTGATCGGCACGCTCGAACGCGATCTCTCGACGGCGCGCAAGGCGGCCGACGATGCCCGTGCCGCCTCGTCGGGCACGCGGCCGAGCGCGGGCGATCCCTCGCGGCTCGCTCCGGCGGTCGCCTTCGCCTCGACGCGAGGTCACCTGCCCTATCCGGCGGCCGGGCCCATCGAGGCGAAGTTCGGCGACGACGACGGCTATGGCGGCCAGCGCCAGGGCATCGTCATCGGCGCCGCGCCCGGCGCGCAGGTCTCCGCGCCGGCCGACGGATGGGTCGTCTATGCCGGACCTTTCCGTTCCTACGGCAAGATCTTGATCCTGAACCTTGGCGACGGATATCATATGCTGTTGGCGGGCATGGACCGCATCGACGTGGACCTTGGCCAGTTCGTGCTCGCAGGCGAGCCGGTCGGGACCGTGGCCGGTCAGATTTTCGCGAACGCTGTGGCGGCGGCCAAGGCTCAGCCGCAATCGTCACTATATGTCGAGCTTCGGAAGGACAGCGCTCCGATCGATCCCGCCCCCTGGTGGGCGGCGACGGGCGAGCAAGAGGTACGCGGATGACTGGCAGGCTCACTCTCATCGGCGCGGGCATCGTGCTCGGCGCGGGACTGACGCTGGTGGCGACGGTGCCGCGTTTCCAGCCGGCCGGTATCGCGTATGCGGCTTCGTCCTCATCGGATGTCTACCGGCAGCTCAACCTGTTCGGGGACGTGTTCGAGCGGATTCGCGCCGATTATGTCGAGCAGCCTGACGACGCCAAGCTGGTCGAGGCGGCCATCAAGGCGATGCTCACGTCGCTCGATCCGCATTCCGAATACCTGCCGCCGGACAAGCAGCGGGACATGAACGTCAAGACCAGCGGCGAGTTCGGCGGCCTCGGCATCCAGGTGCTGATGGAGAACGGCGAGGTCAAGGTCGTGTCCCCGATCGAGGGGACACCGGCGCAGAAGGCCGGCGTGCTCTCCGGCGACGTGATTCTCGCCGTCGACGGCAAGTCGCTCGAGGGCGTGACGCTGGACGAGGCGGTGGACAAGCTGCGCGGCCCGGTGAAGACGCCGGTGACGCTGGAAATCAAGCGCGCGAACCAGGAGAAGCCGCTCGAGTTCAAGATCGTGCGCGACCGGATCGTGATCCCGTCGGTGCACTGGCGGACCGAGGACGACGTCGGCTACATCAAGATCAACGAGTTCACCGAGAACACCGGCGACGGCCTGGAGAAGGCCATCGCCGACATCAACAAGAAGATCCCGGCCGACAAGCTCAAGGGCTACATCGTCGACCTGCGCAACAATCCGGGCGGCCTGCTGACGCAGTCCATCACGGTGGCCGACGACTTCCTCGACAAGGGCGAGATCGTCTCCACCCGCGGCCGCGGCGCCGAGAACACCCAGCGCTTCAACGCGCGTCCGGGCGACCTCGCCAGCGGCAAGCCGGTGATCGTGCTCGTCAACGGCGGCTCGGCATCTGCGTCCGAGATCGT
>JAEZMP010000035.1 GCA_023442215.1 Pseudomonadota bacterium | reverse complement strand
GTGCGGAGGCGTTCGCCTCGCAAAAGCCGGAGGCGGTGGCCCCGGGAGAGCCGGAGGCGCTGGCCTCGCAGGAGAGTGGCATGTCCGAAGAGCGGAAGAGCAACGCCCCCAATCTGGAAGACGGTGCGCTTTATTATCACCGGTTTCCGCGTCCCGGTAAGCTTGAGATCCGCGCCACCAAGCCGCTCGGCAACCCGCGCGACCTCGCGCTGGCCTATTCGCCCGGCGTCGCCTTTCCCTGCCTCGCCATCGCGCAGGACCCCGCCCTTGCGGCGGACTACACCTCGCGCGGCAACCTCGTCGGGGTGGTCTCGAACGGCACGGCGGTGCTCGGCCTCGGCGCCATCGGCCCGCTGGCCTCCAAGCCGGTGATGGAAGGCAAGGCGGTCCTGTTCAAGAAGTTCGCCGGCATCGACGTGTTCGACATCGAGGTCGAGGAACGCGACGTCGACCGCTTCGTCGACGTGGTCGCGGCGCTGGAGCCGACCTTCGGCGGCATCAATCTCGAAGACATCAAGGCGCCGGAGTGCTTCGACATCGAGGCCAAGCTGCGCGAGCGGATGCGGATTCCGGTCTTTCACGACGACCAGCACGGCACCGCGATCATCGTCGGCGCCGCCGTGCGGAACGCCATGGAGATCGCCGGCAAGCGCATCGAGGACGTGAAGATCGTCGCCTCCGGTGCCGGCGCCGCGGCCATCGCCTGCCTCAACCTCCTGGTCTCGCTCGGCGCCAATCCGCGCAACATCTGGGTCAGCGATCTCGAGGGCGTCGTCTACAAGGGCCGGCCGGTGCTGATGGACCGCTGGAAGGACCCCTACGCCCAGGAGACCGACAAGCGCACGCTGGCGGAGGTCATCGACGACGCCGACATCTTCCTCGGCGTCTCGGCTGGCGGCGTGCTGAAGCCGGAGATGGTCGCGCGCATGGCGCGCAATCCGCTGATCCTCGCGCTCGCCAATCCCAATCCGGAGATCATGCCCGATGTGGCCGCCGCGGTGCGGCCGGATGCGATGGTCTGCACCGGCCGGTCGGATTTTCCCAACCAGGTCAATAACGTCCTCTGCTTCCCCTATATCTTCCGCGGCGCGCTCGACGTCTCGGCGACCGCCATCAACGAGGCGATGAAGCTCGCCGCCGTCGAGGCCATCGCCAAGCTCGCCCAGGAAGCGCCGGTCGATGCCGACGACAGCCGGCCGTTCGGCCCCGAGCGCCTGATCCCGTCGCCGTTCGACCAGCGCCTCGTGCTGCATATCGCTCCGGCCGTCGCAAAGGCCGCGATGGACACCGGCGTCGCCACCCGCCCGATCACCGACTGGGAAGCCTATCTCGACGGGCTGAACCGCTTCGTGTTCCGCTCCGGCCTGCTGATGAAGCCGATCATCGCCAAGGCCAAGCAGATCGCCAAGCGCGTGGTGCTGTGCGAGGGCGAGGACGAGCGCGTGCTGCGCGCGGTGCAGATCGCCGTCGAGGACGGCATCGCGCGGCCGATCCTGGTCGGCCGTCCGTCGGTGGTGGAGTCGCGGCTGGAGCGCTTCCGCCTGAAGATCCGGCCCGGCATCGATTTCGAGCTGATCAACCCGCTCGACGATCCGCGCTACCGCGATTATGTCGACCTCTATTTCAGCCTCGTCGGCCGCAAGGGCATCACGCCGGATGCGGCGCGCACCATGGTGCGCACCAACTCCACCGTGATCGGCGCGCTGGCGCTGCGGCGTGGCGAGGCGGATGCCATGCTCTGCGGCCTCGACGGCCGCTTCAAGCGGCATCTGCGCGATATCAGCCAGGTCGTCGGGCTGGCGCCCGGCGTGTCGGCGCTGTCGACCCTGTCGCTGCTCCTGCTGTCCGAGGGCGCCTATTTCCTCGCCGACACCTCGGTGCAGGAAGACCCGTCCGCGACGGCAATCGCCGAGATGACGAAGCTTGCCGTGCGGCACGTGCGCCAGTTCGGCGTCGAGCCCGCCGTCGCGCTCCTGTCCCACTCCAATTTCGGCACCAGCGACGGCGAATCCCCGCGCAAGATGCGCGAGGCGCTCAGCCTCATTCTCGAAGACCAGCCGGACCTTCACGTCGATGGCGAGATGCAGGGCGATTCCGCGCTGTCCCGGCTCGTGCGGGACCTCGCGATGCCGCGCTCGCGCCTGTCGGGCGCCGCGAACCTGCTGATGTTCCCGAATCTCGATGCCGCCAACATCGCGCTGACGCTTCTCAAGGAAGTCGCGTCCGGCCTGCATGTCGGCCCGATGCTGATGGGCACGGCGCGCCCGGCCCATATCCTGTCGAGCTCCGCCACCACCCGCGGCGTCCTGAACATGATCGCCGTGGCGGCGGTCGAGGCCGGCAGCCGTCAGTAACGGATCCCGTCAGGCGCGCTTCGCGCGGACCATGAAAAAAAGCCGCCGGCTCGCGAGGGCCGGCGGCTTCTTCTTTTTTGTCAGTCGATTAGAATCGATTTCTCACACTTCGCCGTAGGGCGGCTCGGGAATCGCCAGGTGCGCGTCGCGCAGCGCGCGGGACCAGCGGTCGCGCAGGTCGCGGAAATAGGGATCGTAGGAATCGATGCGGTGGCGCAGGCTCGAGCGGATCGCGTCGCGGCGCACCATCAGCGTATCGATGGGCAGGCCGACGCTCAGGTTCGAGCGCATGGTCGAATCCATCGAGATCAGCCCGAGCTTCAGCGCGTCCTGCAGCGTCGTGTCGTAGGTCGCGGCGCGGTCGAGGATCGGCTTGCCGTACTTGTGCTCGCCGATCTGCAGATAGGGCGTGTCCTCGGTGGCCTCGATGAAGTTGCCGGCCCGATAGACCATGAACATCCTCAGCCGGCCGCCCGCGATCTGGCCGCCGACGAGCATTGTCACGTCGAAGCTGTTCGCGCTCTGCTCCAGCGCGCGCCCGTCGATCCGGTAGACCTCGCGGATCGCGCGGCCGACGAACTGCGCCGTGCGGAACAGGGTCGGCATCTCCATCAGCGTCTCGATCTCGCCCGTCTCCGGGTTCTCGAGACCTTCCGAGACGAGGCTCAGCACCGACTGCGTGATGGCGAGGTTGCCGGACGAGGCGATGGCGACGACGCGATCGCCCGGCCGCTCGAAGACGTGCAGCTTGCGGTAGGTGGCGATGTTGTCGAGGCCGGCATTCGTCCTCGTGTCGGCGATCATGACCAGCCCGTCACGCACCAGGATGCCGACGCAATATGTCATCGTGTTTCACCGTAGGAAAAAAGCTCGCAAATCCTCGCGACTTTTGCCTTCGAGCGGAAAGAGGCGCAAGGGTTCCCGCGTTGCTTGGCGCAAAAGCCGCACATGTGACAGGGCGGTGGTGCACCCGGGTCACAATCCGTAGGTGATCTCTTCCACCACGATGTTGACGGCGATGGATTCGATGCCGCCGCCGGCCCG
>JAEZMP010000676.1 GCA_023442215.1 Pseudomonadota bacterium | reverse complement strand
CCCGAGGACGGGCAACCAGCCCGTCTCGTGGTCGACCTCGTTAAGACCAGCCAGAAGGCCTTCGCCGCGGCGGTCGCCAGGGCGCGGGCGGAGCGTCCATCGAGCCACGCCGAAGGCGCCGGTGCGCCTGCCGTCGCTTCCGCAGCGCTGCCCGTCATCGTGCTCGATCCGGGCCATGGCGGCATCGATACCGGCGCGATCTCTCCGACCGGCGTGAAGGAGAAGGACATCACGCTGCCCTTCGCCCGCCGCCTGAAGGAGAAGCTCGATGCCTCCGGGCGCTTCCTCGTGATGCTGACGCGGGACGACGACACGTTCCTGTCGCTCGGCCGGCGCGTGGAGATCGCCCGCGGGCATGCGGCGGCACTCTTCATTTCGATCCACGCCGATTCCGCGCCCCAGGATTATGTGCGCGGGGCGACCGTCTACACGGTGTCCGACCGCGCGTCGGATGCCGAGGCGGCGGCGGTCGCGGCGCTCGAGAACAAGTCGGACATCATCGCCGGCGTCGACCTGCCGGACACGTCGGATATCGTCACCGACATCCTGGTCGATCTCGCCCGCCGGGAAACCCGCAACTTCTCCCACCGCTTTTCGAGCGAACTCGTCGCCGACCTCGGCAAGGCGACGCATCTGACCGTCAATCCCCAGCGCGCCGCCGGCTTCATGGTGCTGCGGGCGCACGACGTTCCCTCGGTCCTCGTGGAACTCGGCTATCTCACCAACGCCGAGGATACTGCGGACCTGACGGACCCCGCATGGCGGGAGAAGACGACCGACGCGATGGTCGACGCCATCGACGCCTTCTTCGCGCCACAGGTTGCGCGGAAACCGGACGTTGCCGGTGGCGGATGAATCCCCGTCGGGAGTCCCGCGACTGCGGTTCCCCGTCCGGAACCGACCGTCGGCGAGATGCTTTCATCCGGTGCGCCGTCGTCGCGGGCGATAAGGGGAGTTTCGATGGAGATGGTTCGTTGCTATCCTGCAACGCAGCGCAACTCCCGGCATTCCGTGGCCTTGCCAAGCGACGGCCAGGGGCTTAACTCAGCCGCGACGTCGGCGCGTCGTCTGCAAGGGTGCGGTTTTGCGGAGCGCGGAATGCCGCGAACAGGCGTCCCCCGCGCGCGATTGGCGGGTTGGGCCGCGATGGACCGGCCGGAAAAGAGCAGGGCCGATGCGCGTGCATCGCGGCCGCTGATAGCCCCTTTTGGTAGCGAGCCGTTGCGATGACCTTCATCCTGCGTTCCATCGGATACATCTTCGGGATCGGCATCGTCCTCGTGCTCATCGCCGCGGGCGCGATCGGGCTGTATGTCTCCCACATCTCCGCCTCGCTGCCCGATTACACCGCGCTGCGCCGCTACGAGCCGCCGGTCATGACGCGCGTCCACGCGGCCAACGGCAGTCTCGTCGCTGAATATTCGATCGAGCGGCGCCTGTTCCTGCCGATCCAGACCATCCCGGACCTCGTGAAGAACGCGTTCCTCGCGGCCGAGGACAAGACGTTCTACCACCACACTGGCGTCGATCCGGTCGGCATCATCCGCGCCCTCATCACCAACTACCGCAATCAGGGCAGCGGCAAGCGCCCCATCGGCGCCTCGACCATCACCCAGCAGGTGGCGAAGAACTTCTTCCTGACCAACGAGGTCAGCATCGAGCGCAAGCTGAAGGAGTTGATCCTGTCCTTCCGGCTGGAGCAGGCCTATTCGAAGGACAAGATCCTCGAGCTCTACCTGAACGAGATCTATCTTGGCCGCGGTTCCTATGGCGTCGCCGCTGCGGCGCGCGATTATTTCGGCAAGTCGGTGCAGGAACTGACCGTCGCCCAGGCGGCCTACCTCGCCGCCCTGCCGAAGGCGCCGAACAACTACAATCCGTTCCGCTATCACGACCGTGCCGTCGAGCGCCGCAACTGGGTGATCGACCGCATGGCCGAGGACGGCATGATCACAGCCGCCCAGGCGACCGAGGCCAAGGCCGAGCCGCTCGACGTGATGACCCGCGACGCGGCCCCGCACATGTTCGCCGCCGATTACTTCGCCGAGGAAGTGCGCCGCAAAATCGCGGAACTCTACGGCGAGAAGCGGCTCTATGGCGGCGGCCTGTCGGTGCGCACCAGCCTAGACCCCAAGATGCAGGAAATGGCGCGGCGCGTGCTGAACGCAGGCCTGACGAAGTTCGACGTCTCGCGCGGTTCGTGGCTCGGCCCCGTCACCCATGTCGAGTTCACGCCGGGCGAGGACTGGGGCGCCAAGATCGGCGACGTTCCCGCGCTCTACGACGTGCCCGAGTGGCGTGTGGCCGTGGTGCTCTCGGTCGGCGCCGACGAGGCGGAGATCGGCCTGCAGCCCGCGCGCGACGGCTCCGGCCGGCTCGTGACCGATCGCGAGCGCGGCCGCATCCTGCGCAAGGACGTCTCTTGGAAGCGCATGAAGGATGGCAAGGGTGACAAGCCGACCCGGCCCGCCTCGAAGCTCAGCGACATGCTGCAGGTCGGGGACGTGGTCTATGTCGAGAAGGTCGCCGGAGACGTCGACGGCGAATGGCGTCTGCGGCAGGTGCCGGAGGTGTCCGGCGCGCTCGTCGCGATGGATCCGCACACCGGCCGCGTGCTCGCCCTCGTCGGCGGCTTCTCCTACGCCCAGAGTGAGTTCAACCGCGCCACCCAGGCGTGGCGCCAGCCCGGCTCGTCGTTCAAGCCGTTCGTCTATTCCGCCGCGCTCGACAACGGCTATACGCCGGCGACCGTGGTGCTCGACGCCCCGATCTCCTTCCCCGACGGCAACGGCGGCACCTGGAGCCCGAAGAACTACGGTGGCAAGTTCGCCGGTCCCTCGACGCTGCGCCTCGGCATCGAGCGCTCGCGCAACCTGATGACGATCCGCCTTGCCAACGAGATCGGCATGCCGCTCGTCTCGGAATACGCCAAGCGCTTCGGCATCTACGACAACCTGCCGCCCTATCTGCCGATGGCCATCGGCGCGGGCGAGACCACCGTGCTGCGCATGACGACGGCGTACGCGATCATCGCCAACGGCGGCAAGAAGGTCGTGCCGACGCTGATCGACCGCATCCAGGACCGGTTCGGCAACACCATCTACAAGCACGACGAGCGCATCTGCGAAGGCTGCTCGGCCGAGATCTGGCAGGATCAGGACGAGCCCACGCTGGTCGACAACGCCGAACAGATCCTCGACCCGATGACCGCCTACCAGATCACCTCGATGATGGAAGGCGTGGTGCAGCGCGGCACCGGCACAGCGGTCAAGGTCGTCGGCAAGCCCATCGCGGGCAAGACCGGCACCACCAACGATTCCAAGGACGCGTGGTTCCTCGGCTTCTCGCCGGATCTCGTGGCGGGCGTGTTCATCGGCTACGACCAGCCGCGCGACATGGGCCACGGCGCCACCGGTGGCGTCCTCGCCGCGCCGATCTTCGCGAACTTCATGAAGGAGGCCCTCGCCGACAAGCCGGCGGTCGCCTTCCGCGTGCCGGACGGCCTGACGCTGGTGCCGATCGACCGCATCACCGGCCGCCGCGTGTCGGCCGGCACCGGCGGCGCGATCATCGAGGCGTTCAAGCCAGGCACCGCGCCGGGCGAGGGTGGGTTCTCCTTCATCGACGGCATGGGCGGCGACGCCCAGCCGAAGCGGGCGACCGCCGAACAGGAAAAGGCGGTCTATTCGGGAACCGGCGGCCTCTACTGAGGCCGCCCGCCCGTCTCCTTCCGGCCGCCGGGTTTACAGGGCAGGTCCCTGTGGCTATGGTCCGCCGCCTCGCCCCGCCGCTTCACCGGCGCGGGCTTTTCCCGGCACGGCCTTGATTCCGTTCGGATATCAAATTCGGCCGCAACAGAGGAATCGATCCGCAATGCGCGCGGAAGCCCAGAACATGGTCGACGAAATCCAGCAGGCCATAAGCCTGCTGAGGAGGCATCTTTGACTGGGATGCTGCAAACAAGCGCCTCCTGGAACTGAATGCCCTCGCTGAATCGCCCGATCTCTGGAACGATCCGGAGAAGGCGCAGAAGCTGATGCGCGAGCGCCAGCGGCTCGAGTCCCAGATCACCGCGGTCACGCGGCTATCCCAGGAACTCGACGACGCGGTCGGGCTGATCGAACTCGGCGAGGCCGAGAACGAACCCTCCGTCGTCGAGGACGCCGAAGGCCAGCTTCGCACGCTGAAGTCGGATCTCGCCAAGCGGCAGATCGCGGCGCTGCTTTCGGGCGAGGCGGACGGCAACAACAGCTATCTCGAAGTCCATGCCGGTGCCGGTGGCACCGAAAGCCAGGACTGGGCGCTGATGCTGCTCCGGATGTACACCCGCTGGGCCGAACAGCACGGCTTCAAGGTGGCTTTGATCGAGGAGCAGGCCGGCGAACAGGCCGGCGTGAAGTCCGCCACCATCGAAGTCACCGGCGAGAACGCCTATGGCTGGCTGAAGACGGAATCCGGCGTGCACCGGCTGGTGCGCATTTCGCCGTTCGACGCCAACGCCCGGCGCCAGACCTCGTTCGCGAGCGTATGGGTCTATCCGGTCGTCGACGACTCGATCCAGATCGAGATCAACGAAAGCGATGTGCGCACGGATACCTATCGGTCATCCGGCTCCGGCGGACAGCACGTCAACACCACCGATTCCGCGGTGCGGTTGACCCACATCCCGACCGGCATCGCGGTGGCCTGCCAGAACGAGCGCTCGCAGCACAAGAACCGCGCGACCGCGTGGCAGATGCTGCGCGCGCGGCTCTACGAGCGCGAACTGAAGCTGCGCGAGGAAAAGGCGATGGCCGAGCAGGCGTCCAAGACGGACATCGGCTGGGGCCACCAGATCCGCTCCTACGTGCTGCAGCCCTACCAGCTCGTGAAGGACCTGCGCACCGGCATGGAGAGCACCGCCCCAGACGACGTCCTGGACGGCGAGCTCGATCCGTTCATGGAAGCGGCGCTGGTCAAGCGCATCGGCGGCGGCGCCGACGCGGAAGTCTCCGATATCGACTGAGCGCCTGCGCTCGCGACCGGACGGAAACGGAAAGGGGGGCCTGCGCCCCCCTTTTTATTGCGTGATGTCCCTGGCGGTATTCTGGATCGCCTGGCCGTTGTTGCTCATGTCCTGGCCGGCGCCGCGGATGGTGTTGCCGCAGGCCGCGAGCCCGAGCCCGGCGACCGCCAGCACCAGGGCCGCGGCCCAGCGACGGCGGGACGGAAACGACGCAGTGGGTGTCTTCTCGCTCGACATTGGCTTTTGCCCCTCAGGTTCCGGAACGTTGCACCAAACCAATGTTCGTGGAGCGGATAGGTTGCATCCGCGCCATTCCAACGGTCGGGGCGGCGGCGTTGACCTTGGATTCACCGTCCCGTTCGCCGGCGGCCGACAAAGCCTGCCGATGCCGCCGCGACTCAGAGGCTGTTAACCCCGGCGCGGCACAATGGCAGCATGGAACGGTCTCGATGGCGCATTCCGGCCATCCTGTGGGTGGCGCTGGGCGCGGCAAGTCTCGGCGGATGCGGCCTGTTTCCCGCTATGGACGAGCGGGAATGCCTCGCGCGCGCCATGTATTTCGAGTCGAACCGCTCGAGCGAGGCCGGCATGTTCGCGGTCGGCACCGTCGTCATGAACCGCGTCAATTCCGGCCGCTATCCCCGCTCCATCTGCGGTGTTGTCGGCCAGCCGAAGCAGTTCGCCCCGGGCGTCCTTCGCAAGCCGATGACCGGCAAGGCCAAGGTCCGCGCCACCAAGGTCGCCAATGCCGTGCTGTCGGGGCAGCGCTATCCCGGCCTCCGCGGGGTGATGCACTTCCACACGGCGGATACGAGCTATCCGCGGCCGCGTCTCAACTACGTCACCATCGCCGGCGGCAACGCATTCTACTATCACGGCGGCACCACGGTCGTGGCCCGCACGTCGACCCGGCCCGCCGCGCCCGTTTCGATCGCGGTCGCCTCCCAGCGCCGGATGCCGATCGCGCTGCCCCCGCCATCGACGCCGCAGGCCGCGCCGGACCTGCCGCCGCCGCAGCCGGTGGAACAGGTGGCGTTGCCCGGCAGCTCCGTCGGACTGCCGCCACCTCCGCCGCCGCAATCGATCGACGACCTCCTCGCGCAGACCGACGGCCTCTACTGACGGCCGCCCTCTGCCGTCAGCCCCGCGTCACCACGGCAAGCGGCCGGTAGAAGCCGGGTGTCAGGCCGGCTTCAGAACGGGCCCGGTCGTTGAACGGCGGCTTCAGGCCGCCGCGGAAATGCCGGCGCACCAGCGCGTGGAAGGTCGGCTCGGGCACGAGCCCGTCGCGGTCGCATATGAAGCGGAACCACTTGGCGCCGATGGCGACATGGCCCTTCTCATCCCGGTAGATGATCTCAAGGATGGCGGCAGTGTCGTCGTCGCCGGTCTCCTTCGCCCGTTCGATCATCGGCGGCGTCACGTCGAGGCCACGGGCTTCGAGCACCAGCGGCACGATGGCGAGACGCGCGGCGAGGTCATGGCCGGTCTCCTGCGCCGCCTGCCACAGCCCGTCATGGGCGGGCAGGTCGCCATAGGCGGCGCCGAGGCGCTGCAGCCGCTCCGATATCAGCGTGAAATGTGTGGCTTCCTCGGTGCCGACGCGCACCCAGTCGTCATG
>JAEZMP010000671.1 GCA_023442215.1 Pseudomonadota bacterium | reverse complement strand
TTCCTCGGGCTTTCTGCGTCATGCCCCCTGGGGCCGGTAGTCGAGCACCGTCAGGGCCGCGACGTAGGGCTTCACCCAGTCGGCGAAGGCGACGTGATCGGGGTGGACGAGATAGGCGTCGCGGTCGGCGTCAGTGGCGAACCCGAGCACGAAGGCGTGGGTGTGCCCGGCATTCAGCCCCTCCGGGCTGACGTTCGGCCCGAACTCGAACCAGGCGACGGAGGGCACCAGCGTCTCGAGCGCCGCGAACCGGCGTTCGATCTCCCGAACCGTGTCTGTCGGGAGATCGGCCTGAAAGCCGAGAAGGACGATATGCCGAAGGCCGGCGGGGCGGGGGGAGAGATCGGTCATCGGAAGGGCTCCGTTGGCGCGGCAGGGTTCGCCGCGTGAAGGACGTGGACGCCGGTACCGCCCGGTGCCGCCGCCACGATATCCGATCTTCCGCCCCCGCGCCGGAAACCGCGCGCCGGCGTCATGCCTCGTGCCCCGCATTCGCGGCGAGCGCGCGCGTCAGGGCCGGCCCGGCCTCGAACAGGTCGGCGACGAGGCCGTAATCGGCAACCTGGAAGATCGGGGCCTCCTCGTCCTTGTTGATGGCGACGATGACCTTGGAATCCTTCATGCCGGCGAGATGCTGGATCGCGCCGGAAATGCCGAGCGCGACATAGAGTTCTGGCGCCACGATGCGGCCGGTCTGGCCGACCTGCCAGTCGTTCGGCGCGAAGCCCGAATCGACCGCCGCGCGGGAGGCGCCCACCGCGGCGCCGAGGGTATCGGCGAGCGGCATCACCACGCTCTGGAAGGCCTCGTTCGAGCCGAGGCCGCGCCCGCCGGAGACGACCACCCGGGCGGCGGCGAGGTCCGGCCGGTCACTCGCGGCGACCTCGCGGCCGACCAGCGTCGCGGCACGGCCGGAGAGGGCGGGTACGGCAACGTTCCGCACCGGCGCCGGCGCGTCGCCGCGGGCAGCGGTGGCGAAGGCGGCGGAGCGCACCGTCAGCACCAGATGGACCTGTTCGCTCCGCACCCGCTGGACCGCGCCGCCGGCGTGGATGGTGCGCTCGAAGGTGTCCGGCGCCACCACGGCGACCACGTCGGACACCTGCATCACGTCGAGCCGGGCCGCGACCCGGGGCAGGGCTGCCTTGCCCCGCGATGTCGCGGGGGCGACGATGGTCCGATAGTCGCCGGCGAGCGCCAGCACCAGCGCGGCGAGCGGCTCGGCCAGTCCGCCCGCGAGCGCCGCGTCGTCGGCGACGAGCACCTCACGGACGCCCCCGAGCGCGGCCGCCTCGGCCGCCACGGCCGTAACGCCCTGGCCGGCGACGAGGACATCGACCGGCGCGCCGAGCGCGAGCGCGGCCGTGAGCGCCCTGCCGGTTGCCTCGTTCAGGCGGGCATTGTCGTGTTCGGCAACGACGAGCGTGGTCATGGCATTCCTCCTCAGCGCACCAGGCCATCCGCCGCGAGGCGGGACACGAGTTCGGCAACCGAGCCGAGGCGGACGCCGGCGCCGCGGCCGGCCGGCGCGCGGGTTTCGACGATGGCGAGGCGCGGGCGCACGTCGACGCCGAGATCCGCCGGAGTGAGGATCTGGAGCGGCTTCTTCTTCGCCTTCATGATCGCCGGCAGCGCGGCATAGCGCGGCGTGTTGAGCCGCAGGTCCGTCGTCACCACCGCCGGCAGGCCGAGACGCACCGTTTCCAGCCCGCCATCGACCTCGCAGGTCACCAGAAGCCCGCCCTCCTCGGGAACGACGCGGGAGGCGAAGGTCGCCTGCGGCCAGTCGAGCAGCGCGGCGAGCATCTGGCCGGTCTGGCTGCAGTCGTCGTCGATGGCCTGCTTGCCGAGCAGCACGAGGTCCGCCGCCTCGTCGGCGACGATCCGCGCGAGGAGCCGCGCCACGCCGAGCGGCTCGACCGCCTCGCCGGTCTCGACCAGCACCGCGCGGTCCGCGCCCATGGCGAGAGCCGAGCGCAGCGTTTCCTGGGCCTGCGCCGGGCCGATCGAAACGGCGACGATCTCGCCCGCCCGGCCGGCTTCGCGCAGCCGCAGCGCTTCCTCGATCGCGATCTCGTCGAACGGGTTCATCGCCATCTTGAGATTGGCGAGTTCCACGCCCGAGCCATCCGCCTTCACGCGGATCGAGACGTTGGGATCGACCACGCGCTTCACGGGCACGACGATCTTCATGGGGGATGCCATGGTTCCTCCGCTTGGCGGCGCGGCGGCTTCGCCAGGCCGCCGCGCTCCGGTCGCAGGCCGGTCACCATGCCGGTCGCGCCGTCCGCGGGGCCTTCCGTCCGCCCATCTATTAACTGACTAGTTGGTTATAACTTTGACGATCCGGTTTGACAACCCATTCCAGGGCCGGGGAGCTTCAGCTGCCGGACGGAGCTCGCGGCGCAGGTTGGGACCACCGGCTCACAACTAACCAGATCGTTAAAAGTCTTGTTTCGCCCTTGCTGCCGTGAGAGGCTGGAACGGTTCCGGGCTCCTCCCGCTTCGCCCGGAACAGAAGCCCGACGGCCGCGCGCGGCGAGGGCCGTCGCGCGCTATCCGCCGCTTCGGGGTCCCCGCGACCTGCACGGCGACGAGGCTCCCCGGGCGGTGCGGGGGGCGGGCGGAAACCGGCGGGGCCGGAGAAGGAGAACGCGAGTTGCGGCGAGAGTATTTCCACCGGCAGCGCCGGCTTACCGGCCTCGATCAGGCCGCGGGAAGAACGCGATGACGACGGAACTCTCGCTGGAGACGCCGGCCAAGGAAGGGCGCACGCGCAATCCGGATGCGACCCGCAAGCGCATTCTCAAGGCGGCGAAGGACGAGTTCGCCCGCCGTGGGCTCGGCGGCGCGCGCATCGATACCATCGCCGCCAAGGCGAAGGCCAACAAGGGCATGATCTACCACTATTTCGGCAACAAGGAGGACTTGTTCCGGATCGTGCTGGAGGAAGCCTACGCGGATATCCGTAACGCCGAACGCAAGCTCGACCTCGACAAGCTGGAACCCGACGTGGCGATGACACGCCTCGTAGAGTTCACCTGGAAATATTACCTCGCCAACCCGGAATTCCTGACCCTCGTCAACAGCGAGAACCTGCACAAGGGCCGCCACATCGCGGCGTCCGAGTCGATCCGGGAGATGCACCGCCCGTTCGTCGGCCTGGTGCAGTCGATCCTCGACCGCGGGGTCGCGGCGGGCGTGTTCCGCCCAGGCATCGATGCGGTCAACCTCAACATCACCATCGCGGCGATCGGCTACTACTATCTCACCAACCGCTTCACCGGGTCCGTGATCTTCGAGACCGACCTGACCAGCAAGGAACGCCTGCAGGAGCGGCTCGCCTTCAACATCGACACCATCCTGCGGCTGGTGCGGGCGTGACGGCGCCGGCGGGCATCGCCCGCCGGACACCGCGGCCGTCGGGTCAGACCGCCGCCTTCAGAAGGCTTCCCGTCCCGCCGAAAGCTTCCGGCAGGATCGGCGCGAACTGCATCCGCTCGAGCACGTCGCGGCGGACGTCGATGCCGGGCGCGACCTCGGCGAGCGCGACGCCTTCCGGCGTGAGGCGGAAGACCGCGCGCTCGGTGACGTAGAGCACCTCCTGCCCGTTCTCCACCGCCTGCGCACCGGAGAAGGTGACGTGGCGCACGCGCTCGACCAGCTTCGGCTGGCTGCCGGGATGGCGCACCACCACCCGGCCGTCGATCTTCTCGACCTCCAGGCCGCGTGCCTCGAAGGCGCCGCAGAACACCACCTTGCGCGCCGACTGGGTGATATCGATGAAGCCGCCCGGCCCGACGATGTCGCCGCCGAGCCGCGAGACGTTGACGTTCCCGGCCGCGTCCATCTCGCCCATGCCGAGGAAGGCGACGTCGATGCCGCCGCCGCCGTAGAAATCGAACTGGTCGACGGACGAGACGATGGCGTCAGCATCGCGCGCCGTGCCGAACAGCGGACCGTCGAGAAGTTCGCCGTTGTGGATGCCCTGTTCCACCGTGCACCAGCGCACAGGTCGGCCGGTGGCGCGGGCGATCGCGGGGATGCCGCCGGGAATGCCGAAACCGAAATTGACGGACCGTGCCTCGCCGATCTCCTCCACCGCGCGCTCGGCGATGATGCGGCGCAGGCCAACCGGCAGCACGGGCGGGGAGGCGGCGACGCCGGAGGGCGGCGCGACCTCGCCGGACAGTCGCGGATCGTGCGCCCCGAGCGCGGTCTGGCGCTGTTCGGGGGCGAGCACCACGGCATCGACCAGAACGCCGGGAATGCGCGCGAGGCGGATCGGCGTCATGCGCTCGTCGCGGCGCGCCCGCGCCTGGGCGATGACGATGCCGCCGCTGTTGTGGGCGGCGAGCGCGACCGCATAGACGTCGAGATCCGCGGCCTCCTCCGCCAGCGACAGCGAGCCGCGCACGTCCACCGTCGAACCGCGGATGATGCCGACATCGATTCTGAGCGGCTTGTAGCGCAGATAGTCGCGGCCATCGAGGCGGATGCGCTCGACCAGCGCCTCCTGCGCCGCCTCGTTGCACCGCCCGCCGTCGAGCAGCGGATCGACGAAGGTGCCGAGCCCGGTGCGGGTGATGACGCCGGGCCGCCCCGCGCCGCTCTCGCGCAAAAGCGTTGAGATGATGCCGGCGGGCAGGCTGTAGGCTTCGATCAGGTTCTCCCGGGCGAGCTTCTGCATGGCGGGCGACCAGCTCCAGTGGCCGCCGATCACCCGCTTCACCATGCCGGCATGGGCGAGCCTCGTGAGGCCGCTCTCGCGGCCGTCGCCGATGCCGAGCGCGTGCACGACCGTGAGGTCGCGGGGGTGGCCGGTCTCGAGGAAGCTCGTCTCCAGCGCAGCCAGCACCGCGTCCGGTTCGATCAGCCCGCCGCCCGAGCCGGCGATGGCAAGCGTCGCCCCGTCTGGCACCAGCGCGGCCACGTCGCGCCAGCCGGCGGGGAAAATCGGTCGGTCCATGGGTTCCTCCTGAGGCGCCTCTCGAGTGGCCGCTCGTATGTGGTTCGTTCAATTCCGCCCGGCTCGTCGGCGAGAAAACCGATTGCAGTAAGGCCGCTTGACCTCTCTGCCGGACGGCATTACCAACTAAATAGTTAGTTTATGACCGCGTGTCGATAGGGCGCCGAACGCCCGCTGCGCGGCGCCCGGAGGAGACCGATCATGCTTCCCATTCCCAGGCTGGATGCGGAGACCTATGCCGAGATCCAGGCGATGGCGCGACGCTTCGCCGACGGCTCGATTCGCCCGCTCGCGGAGGAACTCGACCGCACCGAGTCCTTTCCGGCCGATCTCTATCGCGAGATGGGCGGCATCGGCCTGTTCGGCGTCACCGTGCCGGACGCGCTCGGCGGCGCCGGGCTCGACACCTACGCGTACGCGATCGTCATGGAGGAGCTGTCGCGCGGCTACGCCTCCGTCGCCGACCAGTGCGGGCTCATCGAGCTCGCCGGCACGCTGCTGTCGCGATACGGCACCCCTGAGCAGCAGGCCCTTCACCTGCCGTCGCTGATCCGGGCCGAGCGCTTCGCCGCCTATTGCATCACCGAGGCCGAGGCGGGTTCGGACGTTTCCGGCATCCGCACCACGGCCACGCCCGACGGCGACGGCTGGCGGCTCAACGGCGGCAAACTCTGGATCCACAATGCGCCGGTCGCCGATATCGGCTTCGTGCTGGCGCGGACCGACCCCGCCGCCGGCCGGCGCGGCATGAGCATCTTCATCGTCGACCTCAACGCGCCTGGGGTCACGCGCGGCCCGAAGGAGCACAAGATGGGCCAGCGCGCCTCGCAGGTGGGCGGGCTCACGTTCGACGACGTGCGCCTCGGCCCCGACGCGCTCCTCGGCGAGGCGGGGCGTGGCTTCCACATCATGATGAGCGTGCTCGAGAAGGGCCGCGTCGGCATCGCGGCGCTCGCGGTCGGAATCGCTCGGGCGGGGCTTGAGGCCGCGCTCGAATACGCCCAGACCCGCCGCCAGTTCGGCGCGGCCATCTCCGAGAACCAGGGCATCCAGTGGATGCTGGCCGACATGGCGAAGGACGTCACCGCCGCCCGCGCGCTGGTCCACCAGGCCGCCGTTCGCCTCGACAACGGCGAGCCGGCCGGTGCCGCCTGTTCCATGGCCAAGTGCTTCGCCGGCGACATCGCGGTGCAGCGCACCGCCGATGCCGTGCAGATCTTCGGCGGCAGCGGCTATATCCGGGGCGTCGAGGTGGAACGGCTCTATCGCGACGCCAAGATCACCCAGATCTACGAGGGCACCAACCAGATCCAGCGCACCATCATCGCCCGCGACCTTCTGAAGAACGGGGTCGCGGCATGACGGACCGCGGTTCACGGCCGGCCGCGCTCGTCACGGGCGCGGCGGGCGGCATCGGGCGGGCCGTCGCGCTTGCCCTTGCCGAGGCGGGCTTCGCGCTCGCGCTGAACGGACTTGAAGCCGACGCGGGCCTGGACGACGCCGTCGCGGCAGTCGCCGGGCTCGGGGTTCCGGCGGTCGCGGTCAGAGGCGACATCGCCGACATCGCCGGCCACGGGCGCCTGATCGACGCGGCGGAACAGGGCGTCGGCCCGCTCACCACCCTCGTCAACAATGCCGGGGTGTCGGTGCTGAGCCGGGGCGACCTGCTCGCGGTCTCGCCGGAAAGCTTCGACCGCTGCCATGCCGTCAACACGCGCGGCACGTTCTTCCTGACGCAGGCATTCGCACGCCGGCTCGTCGCCCGCCCGCGCCCGGCAGCGCTGCACCACGCCATCGTCACCGTCTCGTCCTCGAACGCCCGGGCCGTATCGGTCGCCCGCGGCGAATATTGCGTCTCCAAGGCCGGGCTCGCGATGGCCTCGCAGCTGTTCGCGGTGCGGCTCGCGCCGGAAGGCATCGGCGCCTACGACGTGCAGCCCGGCATCATCGACACCCCGATGACCGCCGTGGTGCGCGACGACTACACCCGGCGCATCGCCGAGGGGCTGACGCCGGCCCCGCGCATGGGCCAGCCGGAGG
>JAEZMP010000666.1 GCA_023442215.1 Pseudomonadota bacterium | reverse complement strand
ATCCAAGCCTTCCGCGCGATCAGACGGCTGCGCCGGCGAGCGGCACAGGGAGATGACGATGCCGCGCAGCCATCGGTGCGCCGGGTCTGCATCCATGCGCGGGTGCCACATCGCCGAGACGGCGATCTCCGGCGTGGCGACCGGAAGATCGAAACTTGCGACCCCTTCCCGGAGCGCCTCGTCGCGGAAGCAGGACTGCGGGACGAGCGCCACGAGATCCGATTGCCGGGCGATGCGCAGGGCATCGGCGAAACCCGGCACCACGGCGACGATGTCGCGGCGAAGCCCGAGCCTCTCCAGGGCCGTGTCGACAGGGCCGGTGAAGCGGCCCCTGCGCGAGACGACGACGTGGCGGGCGGCGGCATAAAGCGCCGGCGTCATCGGCTCCGAAAGCAGCGGATGACCCGCCCGCACCGCGCCGAGAAAGCGGTCACGGAACAGGAGATGGGTGCGCACTTCCGGAGCGAAGTCGCCGAGCACCCCGATTTCGAGATCGATCTCGCCTTCCCGCAGCGGCCCGGCCTCCTTGGTGGGCTTCGGCGCGAACCGCAGGCGCGCGCCCGGCGCGGCGGCCGTGACGGCCGCGACCAGCGACGCCGAGAACAGCCCGACGAAGCCTTCGTTGGCGCGGATGGTGAACGTGCGCTCGAGGGCATCGAGATCGAGGTGGTCCTGCTGCGGGCTCAGAACGTCCCGCGCCTCGCGGGCGAGCGCGTGAACCCGATCCCGGAGTTCCATGGCGCGCGGCGTCGGCACCAGGCCGCGGCCGGCCCGCACCAGCAACGGGTCGCCGGTGGCCGCGCGCAGCCGCGCGAGCGTCCGGCTCATGGCCGACGCACTCAGCCCGAGACGGCGGGCGGCTCCCGTCACGCTGCCTTCCGACAGCAGGGCATCGAGCGCGGGGAGCAGGTTGAGATCGGTGGGGTCCATGACGGCACTCTATCCGTGCTGCAAGACAGACATGGCGTTCAACGCAACAATAGTTTGCATCCCATGCGTCTGGCGCGTTGTCACGCAGCTCATCATCCTCTTTGCGAGCTTCAAGGATGAAAGGGCTTCCGATGACACCGAGAGATTCAGACAAGACGGCCGGCACGATCCTCCTGGTCGGCGCGTCGCGCGGACTTGGCCTCGCGATGGCAGCGGAATTCGCAAAGCGAGGCTGGAGCGTGATCGGGACGGTGCGCGGCACCGGCCGGACATCGCTGCACGATCTCGCAGGCACATATCCCGGCCGCGTCGAGATCGAGCCGCTCGACATCACCGAGCCGCGCCAGATCGCCGGCCTGCGCGAGCGCCTTGCCGGGCGCCGCGTCGACATGCTGTTCGTCAACGCCGGCACCGCCAACGCCGATCAGGACGAGACGATCGCCGAGGTTTCGACCGAGGAGTTCGTGCGGGTGATGGTGACCAACGCGCTCGGCCCCATGAGGACGATCGAGGGCCTGCAG
This sequence comes from Pseudomonadota bacterium, assembly GCA_023442215.1. GTDB lineage: Bacteria > Pseudomonadota > Alphaproteobacteria > Rhizobiales > Segnochrobactraceae > Pseudoxanthobacter. Next base: position 5,801 of record JAEZMP010000666.1, on the reverse strand, counting down.
GGGCTGGTGACGCCCACCGGCACCATTGGCGTGATGTCTTCCGGACAGGGCAGCATCGCCAACAACCTCAAGGGCGGCCACGAGGTCTATCGCGGCTCCAAGGCGGCACTGAACCAGTACATGCGCAGCTATGCCGCGCGCCATGCGGGCGAGCCCCGCGCCCTGGTTCTGCTGGCGCCCGGCTGGATCAGGACCGAACTCGGCGGCCCGGATGCGCCGTTCGGCCTGGAGGAGACCGTGCCGCAGATCGTGACGACGCTGATCGCGCAGGGCGGACAACCCGGCCTGCGATATCTCGACCGCGACGGCCGCACGGTTCCGTGGTGAGCGTCGCAGCGCCGATGGCGGTGGTATTTTTGCCCGGGTATAATTGACGGGTTAATTTCACCCGGATATTAAACGCCGGTGTGATTCAACCGGCGGGCAAGACGATGACCCTGACGACGGCAGACGGCATCGAGATTGCCTGGGACGAATTCGGCGATGCCGCGGGCGAGCCCGTGCTGCTCATCGCGGGCCTCGGGACGCAGCGGCTGCGGTGGACGCGGTCGTTCTGCGCGGCGCTGGCCGCGGGCGGCTGCCGCGTCATCCGCTTCGACAACCGGGACAGCGGCGGCTCCACTTATTTCAGCGGGTCGGCGCCGCCGGATTTCGGCGCGCTCGCCGCCGCGCTCATGGCAGGGCGGCGGCCCGATGTTCCCTATACGCTCGACGACATGGCGGCCGATGCCATCGGCCTTCTCGATGCGCTCGGCATCGCGCGGGCGCACGTCGTCGGCCGCTCGATGGGAGGCATGATCGCGCAGGTGCTGGCGAGCGAGCATCGCGAGCGGGTGATGTCGCTGACGTCGATCATGTCGGGCACCGGCAATCCGGCGCTGCCGCAGGCGGCCCCGGACGTGATGGCGATGATGATGCGCCCGGCGCCCGATCCGGCATCCGACCCGGAGGGTTTCCTGGCGGTGCGGATCGCGTTCGCGCGCCGGATCGCCGGGACGGGATATCCGTTCGACGAGGACGCCCACCGCGCGCTTCTTATCGAAGAGGCGGCGCGCGGCTTCGATCCCGGCGGCACGGCGAGGCAGATCGCGGCGATGGCGGTGGCGGGAGACCGGCGTGCGCGGCTGGCGGCCATCGCCGTGCCGACGCTCGTCATCCACGGCACCGACGACCCGCTGATCCCGCCGGCCTGCGGCCTCGACACCGCGCGGGCGATCCCGGACGCCAGCTATCTGCCGATCGCGGGCATGGGGCACGATACGCCGGCGGAGGTCGAAGGGCGGATCGCCGACGCGATCCTGGACGTCGTGAAAGCGGGCGCGCGGCGGTGATCCGCGGCCGCGCCGCCGTCTAGTCGGCGGGCAGGCCTGACTTTGCGTGCCCGTCGGCCTACTTGCGCCAGGTCAGGGCGGCGGAGGCGGCGTAGTTGAACACGGCGCTGATGATCGCGCCCGCGAGGCCGGCGAACCAGAGGCCGGTGTCCATCTGGAACAGCCAGCTCGCGACGCCGACATTGGCGAGCGTGCCGAGCGAGCAGACCAGATAGAAGCTGGCGAGGCCGACGAGGAAGCTCACGCCCCGCAGGCGGCGGTCGCGGTAGGTGAGCTGGTTGTTGAGCACGAAGTTCCACGTCATCGCCGCGAAGGTGGCGATGAGCTGCGCCCACGAGAACTCGAGCTTCAGGAGGTTGAAGACGAGCGTGAGCACCGCGAGGTTGACGACGACGCCGGAGGCGCCAACGCCGAGATACATCAGGAAGCGCGTGGGCAGCACGCCGCCGGTGATCTTGGAAAACAGCAGGCCGAGATATTCGGCGGTGACGAGGCTGTCGAGCTTCGATTCCCCGGCGAGGCGCTCGCGGAAGGTGAACGGGATCTCGGCCGTCTTCAGCTTGGAGCGCGACGAGGCGACGATATCGAGCAGGATCTTGAAGCCCTGGCGGGAGAGGTCGTCGGCCGTCTCCTCCACCTTCTCGCGGCGGATCATGAAGAAGCCGCTCATCGGATCGGACAGCTCGATCTTCAGGAACTTGCGCGCGAGCGTGGTGGCGAGCGTGCTGCCCCACTGGCGCACGGACGACAGCCCGCCGGTGGAAGACCCGCCATCGACATAGCGGCTGCCGACGACGAGGTCGGCGCCGTCCTGGATCGCCTGGTACATCGCCGGCAGGATGGATTCGTCGTGCTGGAGGTCGGCGTCCATCACCGCGACGGTGGGCGCGGAACTCGACAGGATGCCCTCGATGCAGGCGCCGGCGAGGCCACGGCGGCCGACGCGGCGGATGCAGCGCACCCGGCCGTCGCGCGCGGACAGATCCTTCACCACGCGGTAGGTGCCGTCGGGGGAGTTGTCGTCGACGAAGATCACTTCCCAGCGGATGCCGCCGAGTTCGGCGTCCAGCCGCCGCACGAGCTCGGCCACGTTCGCGCTCTCGTTATAGGTCGGAACGACGATCGAAAGGTCGGGAGCGGCGGAAATCTGCGGCGTTGGGTTCATGCGGTCCGTGTCGCGAACAGTTCGGGCGAGGCTGGTCCCGCGGCCGGGTTGCGAGCGGCCCGGCGGGGCAGGAACTCCCGGCGCAGGCGACAGGCGGCGCGCCGGACCCGTCTCCCGGGCCAATGGCATGCGTGTGCTCTAATGCGCGCGCGGCGAACTGTCCACCGGCAACGCGCACACATGTCCGCGCGGCCGCCGGTTGCGACCGGCGGACGGCGGCATTCGCGGGTGCGTTCCCCTCTTTCCCCTTTGGCTTGCGATAACTATGATCCGCCGCTCACGCGCGACCTCCGCGCAATCTGAACCATCGGGAGCGGCGCAGACGCCGCGGACGGAACGGCACGAAACACGATGCTCAATCAATTGCGCCGCGGCGCCGGCAACTGGCTCGCGAAAATCCTCATGGGCCTCCTCGTCGTGTCGTTCGTGATCTGGGGCGTCGCGGATGCGTTCCGCGGAATGGGCATGTCCACCGTCGCGACCGTCGGCGGCACCGAAGTGCCCCTCACCCGCTTCCAGCGCGATTATGCGCGCGCGATGCAGGCGCTTAGCCAGAATGTCGGCGGCCCGGTCTCGCCGGCCGACGCCGCGGCCTATGGCCTGCCGCAGCAGGTGCTGAGCCAGATCGTGACCGAGACGGTGATGAACAACACCGTCTCCGCGCTCGGCGTCGGCGTCACCGACGAGGAGCTGCTGCGCCAGATTCAGGCCGACCCGAACTTCAAGGGCGCCGACGGCAAGTTCGATCCGAACCGGATGCGCGCGATCCTCGCCGCCAACGACCTCGCCGAGGCCGATTACGTCAACGCCATCCGCGGCCTCTCCGAGCGCCGGCAGATCATGGAGGGCCTGTTCTCCGGCATCACCGCGCCCGAGATCATGCTGAAGGCGCTCTATACCTACGGCAACGAGCAGCGCACCGTGCGCTATCTCGACGTGCCGCCCCAGGCCGCCGGCAAGATCGCCGAGCCGACCGACGCCGACCTCAAGACCTATTTCGACGCCCACAAGGCGGAGTTCTCGGCCCCCGAATACCGCTCGTTCCAGGTCGCGACGCTCGATCCCGTGACGCTCGCCGCCTCGACGCCGGTTTCCGAGGACGACGTGAAGGCCGACTACGAGCGCAATGCCGCCAAGTACGGCACGCCGGAGCGCCGTCACGTCCAGCAGATTCCGTTCCCGGACCGCACCGCCGCCGACGTGGCGCTCGCCAAGCTTTCGGCCGGCAACCCGCTCGCCGACATCCTCGCCGAGCGCAAGCTCAGCCCGGCCGACATCGATCTCGGCCTCGTCGCCAAGACCGGACTGATCGACCCGAAGGTGGCGGACGCGGCCTTCTCCGCCGCCCCGAACCAGCCGATCGTGGTCGACGGGCGCTTCGGCCCGGTGATCGTGATCGTCACCGAGATCAAGCCGGGCGAGACCAAGCCGCTCGCCGAGGTCGAAGGCGACATCAAGCGGCAGATGGCGGAGGACCTCGCCCGCCGCAACCTGCTCAACATCTACGACCAGGTCGAGGATGCGCTCTCCGGCGGCCAGTCGCTGAAGGAGATCGCCGACAAGTTCCACCTCGCCTTCGTCGAGGTCGGCTCGGTCAGCCTGAACGGCCTGAGCCCGCAGGGCGACGCGATCAACGTGCCGGGCGGACAGCCCGTGCTCGCCGCCGCGTTCCAGGCCGACAGCGGCAGCGATTCGGATGCGGTGAAGCTCGCGAGCGGCGGCTATGCCTGGGTCGACCTGACCCAGACCACGCCCGCCCGCGACCGCACGCTGGACGAGGTGAAGGCCGACGTCGCCTCCGCCTGGAAGGCGGAGAAGACCCAGGCCGCGCTGACGGCCAAGGCCGCCGAGATCGCCGACGCCGTGCGCAAGGGCCAGAGCCTCGAGGACGCCGCCAAGGCGCTCGACGTCGACGTGATGACGACGGCGCCGTTCAAGCGCTCGGGCCCGGTGCCCGGCCTGTCGGCGGGCGCCATCGCGGCCGCCTTCCGCAGCGCCAAGGGTTCGGTCGCCACCGCCGCCTCCTCGACCGGCGGCCAGTCGGTCATCGTGGTCTCGGACGTGTACGATCCCGACTTCGATCCCACGCTGCCGGATTCCGTCACGCTCGCCGATCAGGCCGGCCAGTCGGTCGGCAACGCGCTCCTGTCGGAATATGTCTCCTCGCTGGAGGCCGACGGAGGCATCAAGATCAACCAGGCGGCGGTCACGCAGGTCGTGGCCCCGGGCCAGGGATCGTAACGGCGCCCCGGCCGCGAGGGCCGACCGCAGCGCGCCCGCGCCGTGCCGGCTGGACGACGGCCGGGCTGGCGGCGGCGCGCGACGAGACAGGACGAGGATACCGATGGCTGAGCTGAAGCCATATATCGCCAAGGTCGCCGCGGGCCTGCCGCTCGACCACGACGAGGCGCGGGCCGCCTTCGACGTGATCATGGCCGGCGAGGCGACCCCGGCGCAGATCGGCGGGTTCCTGATGGGCCTGCGGGTACGCGGCGAGACCGTCGACGAGATCGCCGGCGCCATCGGCACCATGCGGGCGCGGATGCTGCCGGTGGAAGCGCCCGCCGACGCGATCGACGTGGTCGGCACCGGCGGCGACAATGTCGGCACCTACAACATCTCGACCTGCACGGCGTTCGTGGTCGCGGGCTGCGGCGTGCCGGTCGCGAAGCACGGCAACCGCGCTCTGTCGTCGAAATCCGGCGCGGCGGACGTGCTGGCCGCACTCGGCGTCGCCATCGACATCGGGCCGGAGCGGATCGCCGCGGCCATCCGCGACGCCGGACTCGGGTTCATGTTCGCCCCGGCGCACCACACCGCGATGAAGCACGTCGGCCCCGCGCGGGTGGAACTCGGCACGCGGACGGTATTCAACCTCGTCGGTCCGCTTTCCAACCCGGCCAGCGTGCGGCGCCAGCTCGTCGGCGTCTACGACCGCCGCTGGATCGAGCCGGTCGCGACGGTGCTCGCGGCCACCGGCTCCGTGTCCGCCTGGGTGGTGCACGGCTCCGACGGGCTCGACGAGATGACAGTGACCGGGCCGACCCACGTCGCGGCGCTGTCCGGCGGCACGGTTTCGGTATTCGACGTGACGCCGGAGGAGGTGGGCCTGCGGCGCTGGCCGCTCGACGAGCTGAAGGGCGGCGACGGCGCCCACAACGCCGAGGCGCTGCGCGCCGTGCTCGACGGCGCGCCCGGCGCCTATCGCGACATCGTGCTCCTCAATTCCGCCGGGGCGCTGGTCGTCGCCGGCCTTGCCGGAACCCTCGCCGACGGCGTTGCCCGCGCGGCGCAGTCGATCGATT
>JAEZMP010000655.1 GCA_023442215.1 Pseudomonadota bacterium | reverse complement strand
GTCTATGGCCAGAGCGAGCGCGGGCTGAAGGCGATGACTGGCAATCACGCGGAGAATCCCACCCTCGACCTGCCCTGCCGGGCAGTGTTCGTCACCGGCCAGCGCGAGGTGGCGGTGGTCGGCCCGATGCTGGAGGCGGAAGCCGCCGAGCTTCAGCGCGATTTCTGGGCGCGCCGCGAGGACTGACCCGCGGCCGGACTGCCCGCGCGCGGCCGGCCTCGGCTGCGCCGGCGCAGCACTATCCGCTCCTCAGCTGCGCCAGCGAAGCACCATCGGCTTCAGCGGGTTGGCGAACGGGCGGCCTGCCTCCTGGGCCTCCATCCATTCGTCCTTCACCCGCATCCACCAGCGCGCCTGGGTGTCGGCGTCGTTGATCAGCATCAGCCGGGGCGAGGCCTTCTCCAGCCCCTCGCGCTGGCGCACCACGACGACGCGGTCCTGGTCGAGGAACACCCGCATCAGGTGCTCGAACAGCGGGCGGAGCGGCTTGGCCCAGCCCATCGAGACCCAGAACATCTGCCAGACCTCGGTGTGCTCGTTGTCGACAGGCGTGATCGCGGTCAGGCCCACCACCGCATGGCGGTCGCCGCGGATTTCCTCCACCCTCAGCCCCGGCAGGCGGTAGGAGATCTCGGTCGTCACGTTCTGGCCGAGCAGCTTGTAGACGATGTTCTGCGGCGGCAGCGCGTGGCGCACCATGCGCCAGCCGAGTTCGGAGGGCTCGAACGCCTTCTCCTTCGGCCGCAGCTTGCTCGCGTCCTTCTTGAACCACCACGAAGTGTGCACGAAGGCGGCGTGGGTCGGGTCCATCAGGCCGAACGCGGCGTGGTCCGTGGAGCACGGGAACGGCAGCATGATCGACATCGCCGGCGCGGCGTCGTCGGCGAACACCGGCAGCGCCGGCGGCTCGGCCTCGCGGCCCGAGGGCGCCTCGTCGGCCTTCGGGAAATAGCCCCAGCCCCGCCCCTGCCGCTCGACGCAGGAATAGGCGCCGCAGCGGATGCGCGAGGCATCGACCTTCTGGTCCTCCCGCAGCGACGGGATCTCGGTGCAGACGCCGTCGCGGCCGAACCGCCAGCCGTGATAGGAGCAGGCGATGGTCTCGCCGTCGAACTTGCCGTAGCTCAGCGGAATGCCGCGGTGGGGGCAGATGTCGCGCAGCGCGAACACCCTGCCGTCGCGGCCGCGGCCGATCAGCACCGGCTCGCCCAGGAGGGTCTTGGCGACCATCGCCCCCGGCTTCACGTCGGCGGCCGGCAGCGCCACATACCAGAGCCCGCGCAGCAACGTTGCCGTCAAGCCTTGCATCGTCGTCTCCTCAGCCGCCCGCGACGAACGCGATCCGGTCCCGGATTCCGCATCCCGTGAGAGACCTACCCGGCCGGACGCCCGAGGTAAACACCGGCGGAATACGTAAACGCGGCCGCAATATTGCCCCGAAATCAACCTGTGCGCGCCCCGTTCGGCGCATTTCGCAGCCGGGATCGCATGACGAAATGCCGTTCAGCCGATCCGACGCGACCCCGCGCGCCCCCTTCCCGGCGCGCCGGTCCCCCGCCCGGATCACCCACAGCATTCCGTGATGGAGGAGACGATCATGGCATTCAAGCTGCCGTTCCGCCGCCCCCGCGCCTGGCTTCTGGGGGCTGTTGCCGTGACGCTGACGCTGGCGAGCCTGGAGCCCGCCGCGGCCTCGACGATTTCCGACCTCGCCGCCACCGCGGGCTCGGCCACCCGGTCGTCACCCATCCTGCCGGTGCCGGAAACCCTGCTCGACGGCGCCACCAGCGCCCTCGTCTGGGCCGGGTTCGCGGTGTTCATGATTTCCGCCCAGGGCGTCTGGACGGCGGTGCGTGCCAACAAGGACCGTGCCCGCGCGCGCAGGGCGCGCCATGCCGAAGCCGGCCTGGCCCATCTGGAAGCCGGCCGGAACCACGTCGACACCGGGCGGAGCCATGTCGATACCGCCCGCAGCCATGTCGACTCGGTCCGGACCCGCATCGACACCGCCCGGGTTCGTGTGCCGCACGCCCGCTCCGGCGCCGGCAAAATCGTATGAATTCCTTCAAACGATACCGTCCGGCGGCTTGACCGCCGGGCGGTTCGGCTGTCTTTGGCCCTTCGCCGGCTCTTTTCCGCCGGCGAAGCGCCCGGGAGCCCTCCATGTCGTCCTCCATGCTGCCGATGATCGTCGCCTATGTGGTGTTCGCGATCATGGTGCTGGCGGCGGTCCGCGAACGGCTCTGGAGCATCGGCGGCGCGCCGGCCGATCTCGGGCCGATCGATTTCGCCACCCTCGGCCCGGCCCGCCGCGGCAGCCGGTTCCTCGCCGCCCCCGCCGGCTTCACCACCGCCGTGCCGGACATGGAGCCGCCGCGCTTCCGTGCCTTCGGCAAGGCACTGGCGCTCGCCTTCGCCGCGGCGGCGGAAACTCTGCCTCTCGGCACCCGCGTCTCGGTCGACGGCGACGGCCTCGGCGCCCGCTACGTGTTCCGCTCCCCGTTCAGCCGCCGCCCGGACACCGTGCAGATCCGCATCCTGCCGCTCGAGGGCGACGAGACCACCGTCGCGATCCTGTCCCACAGCCGGTTCGCGCTCGGCGGCACCGCCGCCCACGCGGCGCGGGTGAAGGCCCTGATCGCCGGCGCCGAGGCCCATCTCGCCCGCACCGCCTGAGCGACCCGATCTGCCGGTGCGGATATCACCCGGCCCGAAAGCGCTCTATGATCACCGCACCAGCGCGCCTTCCGGACCCGACATGCCCGCAACCCCGGCACTGCCCCTGCCCTACTGGCACCACATGACGGCCGCGGCGATCGCGGCCGGCGACACCGCGCGCTGGATCGCGGTGCTGCCGGTGGAGGCGGTCGAGCAGCACGGACCGCACCTGCCGCTCGGCACCGACCTCATCATCGCCGAGGGGCAGGTCAGGCGCATCGTCTCGCTGCTGCCGCCGCGCCTGCCGGCGACCTTCCTGCCGGTCCAGCCCGTCGGCCGCTCGCTCGAGCACATGGCGACGCCGGGAACGCTGACGCTCGACTGGGACGTCGCGGTCAGGACCTGGACCGGGATCGGCGAGGCGCTCCACCGCGCGGGCGTGCGCAAGCTCGTGATCGCCTCCAGCCACGGCGGCAACATGGCGCTGGCCGACATCGTGGCGCTGGAGCTGCGCGCCCGGTTCGCGATGCTGGTGGCGACCACCCGCTTCGGCCGTTTCGGCCAGCCGGAGGGCGTCTTTTCGGACGACGAGCGCGCCTACGGCATCCATGGCGGCGACATCGAGACCTCGATCATGCTGCACCTCGCCCCGGATCTGGTGGCGATGGAGGAAGCGGCCGACTTTCCTTCCGCGCAGCAGGACTTCGCGCGGCGCTTCACGCATTTGCGCGCCTACGGTCCCCACGGCTTCGGCTGGATGGCGCAGGACCTGAACCCCGCCGGCGTGGTCGGGGAAGCGGCGCGGGCGACCGCCGCGAAGGGCGCGGCCTCGCTCGACCACGCCGCGCATGGCTTCATCGCGCTCCTGAAGGACATCGACGCCTTCGACCCGGACACGCTGGTCGCCCGGACCTAGAGCGGTTTCCCGATCAGGCGGAGCCGGCTCTATCCCGTCCGGGCTCGGTCGCCGCCAACGCCTGTTCCAGCGCGGCGAATTCCTTGAAGACACACACCCGCATCTGCGAGCGGCGGCCGCGCACCGGCGCCTCGACCGTCTCGATGCCGGTCGCGTCAACACCGGCGGCCCGGACGACGGCGGCGGAGGCCACCACCACGCCGCCGCAGGTCTTGGTCATGGTCTCCAGCCGGCTCGCTGTGTTGACGGTGTCGCCGAGCGCGGTGATCGAGGCGGCGTCGCGCCCGCCCGCCTCGCCCACCCGGCCGAGAATGACCGGCCCGGCATGGATGCCGACACCGATGCGCAGCGGCTGGCCGAGGCTCGCCTCGAACTCGCGGTTGAGCTCCACCAGGGCGCGGCCCATGCCCGCGGCGGCGACGAGCGCCGCCCGGCTGCCGGCCTGCACGCCCTGGCCGATGCCGAAGATCGCCATCACGCCGTCGCCGATGAACTTGTCGACCTGGCCGCCCGCCTCGCGCACCTCGCGCGCCATCGCGTCGAGATAGCGGTTGAGCAGAAAAACCACGTCGAAGCTCAGCCGGTTCTCCGACAGGCTGGTGAAGCCGCGCATGTCGACGAACAGGATCGCGACCGTCTGTTCCACGCCCCAGTGGAAGGCGTCCTCGACCTGAGCGCCGCCGTCCCAGCCCGCCGCGACCGGCAGCAGCGGCTCGACCGAAAGGTCGCTGGCCGGGCGAATCTGGCAGGCAAGGCGAACCCCGTGGCTCGCATGGACGCGCGCCAGCACCGCCGCCTCGGCGTCGCTCGGGGGCGGCAGCGCCTCGAACCCCGACAGGATGCGGGTGCGGCAGGTGGAACAGCGCGCCCGCCCGCCGCAGACCGAGGCGATGGGGATCTCGCGCTCGCGGGCGATTTCGAGCAGCGTCGCGCCGGGCACGACGCGCACCACGCGCCCGCCCGGAAAGGTGACGGCGATCGAACGCCATCCGGTCGGATCGCGCCGCCGAGCCGCGATGGCGAGCGCCACGCCGGCGAGCAGCACCGCGAAGCCGGCCCGGACCGCAAACGCGCTGTGTTCGTTCCATTCGACGAAGCCGGCGCCGAGGCGCGCACGCTCCGGCGCGGGGCCGGGCGGAAGCCGGCGCGCGGCGTCGGTCCAGCCCCATTCGGTCGCGAGCGGCAGCGCCACCGCGAACGCGAACAGCGCCGGCAGCGAGCGCTGGTACCACACCCGCCCGCGCAGCCAGTAATGCAGCCCGATCATGGCGTGGGTCCACACCACCAGCATCGCGAGGCTCTGCAGCACCGCGGTCGAGGCCCAGATGCTGCCGAGCAGGGAGCTGTATTCGTCCGGCGCGTCGAACCGCAGCCGCGAGACGAAGGTGCCGACGACGTGGCCGGCGATCAGGAAGGGAATGGCGAGGCCGAGCAGGAGCTGGGCTGCCTCCCAGAACGGCATCGCGAGGGTGCGCCGGCGCGCGGTCTTGCCGAGGGCGAGGCCGATATGGATGAGAGCCGCGCCGCAGAGCAGCACGAGGCCGGGCGGGGACTGCCAGAAGCCGGCGCGCACCCGCTGCACCGCCTCCATCGCCTCCAGCGAGACGATGCCGAGCGCGTGGTTCAGGAAGTGGGTGAGCACGAAAGCGAACAGCACGAGGCCCGACGCGAGCCGCAGGCGCTGGGCCGTCAGCCCGGCGAGCCACGCCCTGATGCCGCCCGGCGCACCGGCCGCCTGCCCCCCGTCCCCCGTCACACGCGCCTCCTGGAACATATCCCGTTCAGATCGAACCGATCCGAACGATAAGGACACGCTCAAACTCTTTAATCGGGAGCGATTCCCCGTCGATCGGATGAGCCCATCCGATCCGGGAAGCGCTCAGAGCCTATCCCGTTCAGAGCGAAGCGATCTGAACGACAAGGATAGGCTCAAACTCTTGAATCTGGAGCGATTCCTCGTCGATCGGATGAGCCCATCCGATCGGGAAGCGCTCAGAGCCTATCCCGTTCAGATCGAAGCGATCCGAACGACAAGGATAGGCTCAAACTCTTGAATCTGGAGCGATTCCTCGTCGATCGGCTGAGCCCATCCGTTCGGGAATCGCTCCGGCGCCGGTCAGGCCGAACGCACCTCTTCCACCTCCGGCACATAATGCCGGAGCAGGTTCTGGATGCCATGGCGCAGCGTCGCGGTGGACGACGGGCAGCCCGAGCACGCGCCGCGCATGGTCAGGTAGACGATGCCTTCCTTGAAGCCCTTGAAGGTGATGTCGCCGCCGTCCTGGGCGACCGCGGGGCGCACGCGCTCCTCGATCAGGTCCTTGATCATGCCGACGACTTCCTCGTCGGCCGCATCGTAGAACTCGCCGCCGTCGTCCTCGGAAGCCTCGTCGGCGATGGTGGCATCGCCGGTCAGATAGTGCTCCATGATCGCGCCGAGCACGGCCGGCTTCAGGTGCTGCCAGTCGGTCTCGTCCTTGGTCACGGCGACGAAATCGGTGCCGAGCAGCACGCCGGACACGCCGTTGACGCCGAACAGGCGGCTCGCGAGCGGGGAGGAGGCCGCCTCGCCGGCGGAGCGGTATTCGCGCACGCCCTCGCCCAGCACTTCGCGGCCGGGAAGGAACTTCAGCGTCTGGGGATTCGGGGTCGTCTCGGTCTGAATGAACATCGCGTCGGTCCAGGTTCGCGGGTCAAGGCCGCGGCCAATCCGGCGGCGCGCACAAACCGCGCAACCGCTTTCGGAATCATTATATAGTGCGGCGGCGGCGGCGTCGAAGGCCCATCGCGGCAACGCACCGTCCCGCAAACCGCCTGTCCGGCATACCGGACAGCGAGCCGCGCCCCAACAGCCGCCCCCCGCGAACCGCCCGCCGCACCGATGTCGCTTGCCTCTTCAGCCTCCGTCCTGCCGTCCGCCCTCGCGCCGCTCGCGGTGATCGCGGCCACCTATCTCGCCGCCGCCGTCACGCCGGGGCCCAACATGATGCTGGTCGGCCACGTCGCGGCCGGCCGCTCCCGGGGCGCCGGGCTCGCCGCGGCGGCAGGTGTCGCGGCCGGCACGTTCATCTGGCTGGTGCTGAGCCTCGCCGGCATCGGCCTCCTGATGCAGCAGGCCGGCGACGTCTACCGCCTGCTCCGGCTCGTCGGCGCGGCCTATCTCGTGTTCGTCGGCGTGCGGATGCTGCTCGCCGGCTGGCGCGGGCCGTCCGGCGCCGCGGAGACCCGCGCGACCGCCGCCCTGCGGGGCCGCTCGCCGTTCGTGCTCGGGCTTCTCACCAACCTCACCAATCCCAAGTCGGCGGTGTTCTGGACGTCCGTCTTCATGGTGGTGCTGCCCGCCCGCATCGGGCTCGGCTTCGAGGCGGCCCTCGTCGCGGTGATCCTCGTGCTGGCGCTTGCGTGGTATGGCTTCGTCGCCGTGGCGTTCTCCACCGCCGCCGTGCGCCGCACCTATGCCGCCGCCGCGCGCTGGCTCGACGGCGCGACCGGCCTCATCATGATCGGGCTCGGCCTGAAGCTCGCCGACGAGGTCCGCCGCGAGATCGCGGCCTGACGACACTCCGTCCGTGCGGCGCCCCCACCGCATGATCTCGTCCGAAAACCGCTTCGCACTTTTCGGGATCATGCTCTAGGATGCCGCGCGATCCGGCTCCCCCGCCGGTCCGCGTCCGCATCCGCCGTGCCGGACCGCCGCCCGCGTCGCCAACGGGATTGGTTCTTCATGCTGTTTGCGCTGCCTTTTCCAGCGATCGACCCCGTGCTGATCGAGGTCGGACCGTTCGCGATCCGCTGGTATGCGCTGGCCTATATCGCCGGCATCCTGCTCGCCTGGTGGTACATGAAGCGCCTCGTGCGCGACGACCGGCTGTGGGGCGGCACGCCCCGCCCGGTTCCGGCCGACATCGACGACTTCGTGTTCTGGGCCACCATCGGCATCATCCTCGGCGGCCGCATCGGCTACGTGCTGTTCTACAATCTCGACTATTTCCTGCAGAATCCGTGGGAAATCCCCGTGGTGTGGAGCGGCGGCATGTCGTTCCACGGCGGCTTCATGGGCGTCGTCGTCGCCATGGTGCTGTTCGCCCGCGCCCGCGGCCTCGCGATGTGGACGATGTTCGATCTCGCGGGCGCCGCCGCGCCGTTCGGGCTGTTCTTCGGGCGCCTCGCCAACTTCGTCAACGGCGAGCTGTGGGGCCGCCCGGCCGACGTTCCATGGGCGGTGGTGTTTCCGTTCGCCGGCCCCGAACCGCGCCACCCGAGCCAGCTCTACGAAGCCGGCCTCGAAGGCATCGTGCTGTTTCTGGTGCTGCGCTTCGTCACCCACCGGCTGAAGGGCCTGGAACGGCCCGGCCTGACCGCCGGCACCTTCGCCGCCGGCTACGGGCTCGCGCGCATCGTGTCGGAGTTCTTCCGCATGCCCGACATCCAGATCGGCTTCCTCGCCGGCGGGCTGACCATGGGCATGCTGCTGTCGATCCCGATGGTCGCGGCCGGGATCGCGGCCATCCTGTGGGCCCGCAGCAGGCCGCTGCCGGGCACCGCGCCGCGCGCTTCCGGGAGCCGGCGATGACGGCGGCCGGCACTCCGCCCGGTGCTCCCCGGCGCCCGCTCGCCGCACGGATCGCCGACCTCATCACCGTCGGCGGGCCGATCACGGTGGCCGACTACATGGCGATCTGCCTCGGCGATCCCGACGACGGCTATTATTTCACCCGCGACCCGTTCGGCACGGCCGGCGACTTCGTCACCGCGCCCGAGATCTCGCAGATGTTCGGCGAGATCGTCGGCGCCGCGCTGGTGGAAGGCTGGCAGTCGGTCGGCGCGCCCTCGCCCGTCCACCTCGTCGAGCTCGGCCCGGGCCGCGGCACGCTGATGGCCGACATCCTGCGCGTCGTGAAGCTGAAGCCGGAACTCTCCGACGCGCTCGACGTCCACCTCGTCGAGACCAGCCCGGCGCTGCGCGCGGCCCAGGCCCGGACCATCGCGCCGTCCGGCCGGCGGCCGCGCTGGCACGACAGCATCGAAAGCCTGCCGGAAGGCCCGCTGCTCGTCATCGCCAACGAATTCTTCGACGCCCTGCCGATCCGCCAGTTCGTCGCCGCCGGCGGCGTCTGGCGTGAGCGCGTGGTGGGCCTCGGCCCGGGCGGCGGCCTCGCCTTCGGCCTCGGCGCCGGCACGCTCGACCATGGCCGCCTGCCGCCGGAGTTGCATCCGGCCCGCGACGGCGCCATTCTCGAGGCGTCCACCGCCTCCACCGCGGCGATGACGGCGCTCGCATCGCGGATCGCCGCCCACGGCGGGCTCGCGCTGGTGATCGATTACGGCCATGTCCGCAGCGCCGTCGGCGACACCTTCCAGGCGGTGAAGGCGCACCAGCCGGTCGATCCGCTGGCAGAGCCCGGCCTCGCCGACCTGACGGCCCACGTCGATTTCGCCGCCCTCGCCCGCGCGGCGGCGGCGGCCGGCGCCGCGGTTCACGGCCCGCTGGAACAGGGCCAGTTCCTGACGGCCGCCGGCCTCCTCCAGCGCGCCGGCCATCTCGGCGCCGGCAAGGGTCCCGAGGTGCAGGAGGCGATCCGCACCGCCGTCGAACGGCTCGCCGGCCCGCGCGAGATGGGCAAGTTGTTCAAGGTCATGGCCGTCACCCGGCCGGGCGTGCCCACCGCCGCCCTGCCCGGCTTTCACCGCGAGACGCCATGATCCCGGCCAGATGAGGCCCGAAGCTGCGGCCGTCTTCACCCGCAACGAGGCTCGCTTTCCTTGATCGTCGCTCCCGAACTCGGCCGGCTCGCCGGCATCCGCCACGGATTCTTCACCCGCGAGGGCGGGGTGTCGGAAGGCCTCTATGCCAGCCTCAACACCGGCCTCGGTTCGCGCGACGACCGCGCGGCGGTCCATGAGAACCGCGCGCGCGTCGCCCGCGCCCTCGGCGTCGAGCCCGGGCACTTCGTCACGCCCTACCAGGTGCACTCACCGGACGTGTTCGTGGTGGAGGAGCCATGGACACCGGGTGACGGGCCGAAGGTCGACGCGCTCGTCTCGAACCGGCCGGGGATCGCCATCGGGGTCTCGGCCGCCGATTGCGGCCCGGTGCTGTTCGCCGATGCCGGCGCCGGCGTGGTCGGCGCGGCCCATGCCGGCTGGAAGGGCGCGTTCGGCGGCGTGCTGGAGGCGACCGTCGCGGCGATGGAAGCCCTCGGCGCCCGGCGCGGCGAGATCGTCGCCGTGCTCGGCCCCACCATCTCCCGCGCGGCCTACGAGGTCGGCCCGGAATTCTCGGCCCGCTTCCTCGCCGCCGATCCGGCCAACGCCGCCTTCTTCGCGCCCTCCGCGCGCGAGGGCCACGCCATGTTCGACCTGCCCGGCTATATCGGCCGCCGCCTCGCCGCCGCCGGCGTCGGCACCGCCGGGGATGTCGGGCTGTGCACCTACAGCGACGAGGCGAGATTTTATTCCTATCGCCGGGCCACCCATCGCGGCGAGCCGGATTATGGCCGCCTCGTCGCCGCGATCGCGCTCGACGCCCGATGAGAGATCCCGCCTGCCAGGGGCGCGGCGCGGTTGCGGGCCGCGGCTCGCGGCGGCGTGATCGCCTCTTGCCGGCCATGCCGGGAGAACCGGTGCAAACGATACATCTTCCGATGGCGCACGCCGGGTAATCGTTCTAGCATTCGCCTCACCTTCCAGAAGGCCGACGCAACGGCCGCGCGAAAACCGAGGTTCATCGATGAAGAACGCACCCCGCCGGCGCCTCGCCGTCACGCTCGCCCTTGCCACTGCCGCGAGCATCCTCGCGTCCGCCGGCGCCTCTGCCGAGATGATCGGCAACTGCGAGGTCAGCGGCACCAAGGGACAGTATTCGCTGACGCCCGCCGTGCCCGGCCAGCTCACCGTCGAAGTCAACCTGCCGGCGCCGGGCTGGTGGAACGGCGACACGCCGGAAACCATCAAGGACGGCTACGAATATTGCCTCGGGGCCAACATCGCCTATCGCGCGGGCCTCGATAAGGTCGGCGTGAAGAACGTGGCGTGGGACGCCCTCGTCGCCGGCCAGACCCGGGACTTCGATCTCGCCCTGTCGCAGATCTCCATCACCGACGAGCGCAAGAAGGTCGTGGACTTCTCGGTGCCCTACTTCTCGTCCGATGTCGGCGTGCTGGTGAAGAAGGGAACCTCCCTCGACGCCAAGACCATGAAGGACGCCCAGATCGGCGTGCAGCAGGGCACCACGGGCGCCACCTTCGTCGACAGCGTGCTGAAGCCCACCAAGGCCGCCAAGGTGTTCCCCGACACCCCCTCGATGTTCACCGCGCTGATGGCGAACCAGATCGACGCCGCGATGACCGACACCGCCATCGTGCTCGGCCAGGCCGCCGTCTCCAACGGCATGTTCGAGGTCATCGGCCAGTACAACACCGGCGAGACCTACGGCGCGCTCTATCCGAAGGACTCCCCCAACGCCAAGGTGCTGGACGAGATCATCCAGGGCCTGATCGACGACGGCACCACCAAGAAGCTCGCGTCGAAATATCTGACCGAAGCCTGGGGCATCGACCCGACCACCGTCCCGACCTTCAAGAACTGACGTCGGGAGCGGCACCGGCTCATGGCGGAGTTGATCTCCGGCAACGCTGGGGAGCGTGACCTGAAGTGGCGCGCTCCCTCCCCCGCCCGGACCTACCGGGCCCTTTCGGCCGCCGGCGCGCTGTTCGCGGTCGTCGCCTTCGCCGCGGCGGTCGCGGTGCTGGTGATGATCCGCGGCGCCGTGATCGCGTCGGGCTTCGGCTCGCTCGCGGTGGACGGCTTCCTCCTGGTCGGCGCGCTCGCCACCACGCTGCTGGCGCTGCCCGCCTCGCGGGGCCTCAGGCTGTCGCGGCAGGCCCGCACCGCCGGCAGCCTCATCGAGGCCCGCACGCTGGGCGCCGCGGCGCACGATGCCGCGTGGTGCGCGGTCGGCTATTCGGTCGCCGTGCTCGCGATGACCGGGCTCGGCTTCTTCGTCGTCGCCAACGGCGCCGCCGTCGCCCACACCTTCTTCCAGATCAAGCTCATCACCGAATCGTTCGCCCTCGTCGCGGGCGCGTTCTGGATGAACGTCACCATCTTCCTCGTCGCCGAGGTGCTGGT
>JAEZMP010000492.1 GCA_023442215.1 Pseudomonadota bacterium | reverse complement strand
GCCATCGCCGATGCCGCCGCCGACGCCGGCCTGCCGGTGCGCGACTTTCCGCCCGCCGTTCTGGAGCGGCTGAAGCCGCTGTTCGGCGGCGCGACGCCGCAGAACCCGTTCGACGCGTGGGGCCTCGGCTGGGATCCGGCGTGGTTCGGCAAGGTGCTCGACGAACTGCTTGCGGCGCCCGAGATCGATCCGGTCGTGCTCGCTCTCGACGTGCCGGCGACCGGCGATGCCGACGGGCCGATGGCCGTCGACATGGCGCGGATGCTGGCGGAGCGCCCGTTCGGCGGCAAGACCGTGCTGTTCGCAGCCAACAGCGCGATCTCGGGCATAGAGCCGGAACTGGCGTCGATCTGTACGCGGGCCGGCATGCCGATCCTGCGCGGCACCGCCGCGGCCCTGCGCGCGCTTGCGGCGTGGAGCCTGCCGGTCCCGAGCGCGCCGGCAGGCGCCGAAGCCGATCCGCCGGCGCTGGCAGATTTCGCGGCGGTCCACGACGCCCTGCGGCGCGACATCTCCTTCGCGGAAAGCGTCCGCGTCGCTTCCGCCGACGAAGCCGTTGCGGCCGCCCGGCGCCTCGGCTTCCCGGTGGCGATGAAGGGGCTCGCGCCGGAGATCGCCCACAAGACCGAACTCGGGCTGGTGAAGCTCGCCCTGGGGGATGCCGACGCCGTCGCTGCGGCCTACGCCGAACTGGAACGACGCCTTGGCGACGCCGCCGCCGACCGCGGCTTCGTCGAAGTCCAGCCGATGGTTCCCGCCGGGATCGAGCTTCTGGTTGCCGCGCGCAGCGATCCGGCCTTCGGGCCGGTGATCGTCGCGGGCGCCGGCGGCAAGCTGGTCGAACTCATCGCCGACAGCGCCCTGCGGCTCGGCGAGGTGGATGCCGGCGAGGCCGCGCGCATGCTCGCGGAAACGCGGATCGGCACGCTCCTCGGGGGCTATCGCGACGGGATTGCCTACGACCTCCCGGCAGCGGCACGGGCGATCTCCGCGTTGTCGCGGATCATGGCGAGCGCTCCTGCCGGCATCCAGGCAATCGAAATCAACCCCCTCATCGTCCTGCCCGCCGGCCGGGGCGCTGTGGCTGTGGATCTGGTGGTGGAATGAACATGACGGCAGAAACGCCCGCCTACGAAGCGATCCGGTACGAGCGCGACGACCGCGTCGCCATCATAACGCTCGACGCGCCCCAGAGCCTCAACGCCATCAATGCGAAGATGATGACCGAGGTGCCGGCCGCGCTACTGGCTGCCGACGCCGACCCGGAGGTGCGCGTCATCGTGGTCAAAGGGGCCGGCGGACGCGCGTTCTCCTCCGGCTACGACATCGCCGAGGAAACCGATGCGCCGCGTTTCACGCCGTCGACATGGACGGCGCGTGTGGCTCACGACCTCGAATTCACCCTCGCGCCCTGGAACTGCAGCAAGCCGACCCTCGCCGCCATCGAGGGTTACTGCCTCGCCGGCGGCATGGAGTTCGCCGGCATGTTCGACATCCGCTACTGCAGCGAGGATGCCCGCTTCGGTGTCGTCGACACGCGCTTTTCCACCGGCGTCTCGACGCTGATCCTGCCGTGGCTCGTCGGCGCGCGCTCGCGCGAGCTGATCTACACCGGCGACATGTTCGGGGCGGAGCGGGCCGAACGCATCGGCTTCGTGGAGCGCGTCTTCCCCAAGGAGACGCTCGCCGACGAGGTGATCAAGATCGCCAAGCGCATGTCGATGGTCGCGCTCGACTGCCTCACCCTCAACAAGCGCGCGCTCAACCAGACGTTCGAGATCATGGGGCTGATGGCCGCCCTGCGCGCCGGGAACGCCACGGCCGCACTGCTCAATTCCATGGATACCCCCGAGTTCCGGCAGTTCGACGAGATCAAGCGGTCGGAGGGGATGAAAGCTGCCCTGAAATGGCGGGCGGCGCAGTTCAAGGCCTACGAGTGAACGTCACGAACAAGGGCGCGTAGCCGCTCGCCAGAAGGGGTATCACGATGAGAAAGACTTATGTCGCGGCGGCGCTGGCCGCCGCCGTCATCGCCACGTCCGGCTCCTCGGCACGGGCGGCAGATCAGACGCTGGTGATGGCGTCCTGGGGCGGCATCTTCAAGGAAGTCACGCAGAAATACATCGCTGACCCGTTCACGAAGGCGACCGGTATTCCGGTGTCCATCGTCGATGTCGGTGGCGGCTGGGCCGCCAAGATTGCGGCCCAGAAGGCGGCCGGACAGGTGCAGTGGGATATCATCGACAGCATCGATGCCGGCAGCGCCGCCTATCTTCAGGCCAACGGCATGCTCGCGCCGTTCCCGCCGGAGCTGAAGAAGAAGCTCGAGGCGGTCTCGCTTCCCGGCACCGTCACGGACTACATGATAGAGGAAGGCTCGACCGGCGTCGTCATCGTGTGCCGCGAGGGTGTGAAGTGCCCGACCACCTCGGCCGGGTTCTTCGACGCCGCGGCCTTCCCGGGACGCCGCGCCATCGTCAACGAGCCGAACCAGGTGCTGCCGTTCGCTGCGCTCGCAGGCGGGCAGCCCAGGGACAAGCTGTTCCCCGTCGACCTCGACCTCGCCTTCAAGGAATTGAACAAGATCAAGGACTCGGTCGCCGTCTGGCCGACCTCCGGTGACCAGCAGCAGCAGGTGCTCGCCTCCGGCGAGGTCGATATGGCGATCATGTGGAACGGCCGCGCCTACGATCTCACCCAAAAGGGCACCCCGCTGACCTTCGTGTGGGACGGCGCCCTGCTCGACATCGGCGGGCTTGTCGTGCTGAACGACGCTCCCGACAAGGAGGCCGCGTTCAAATACATCGAGTTCTACGCCACCAATGCGCAGGCACAGGCCGACTGGGCGAAGGTGCTTCCCTACGGCATGGCCAACAAGGACGTCGCCTCGCTGCTGCCGAAGGATATCGCCGACGCTCTGCCTTCATCCCATGATGCCGTGCGTATCGACCCGAGCTGGTTCGCTGACAACCAGAAGGAAATCTCGACGCGCTGGCAGGAATTCCTCGCCGGGGCGAACTGAGCCGATGCGGGCCGGCACGCCGGCCCGCCCTTCACCTTCGAGGACGCGCCGTTGCAGACGATCCGCCGCATGCGAGCATGGTCTCCCGAGCCTGGCCTGGCTGTCGGCCTCGCGCTGGTCCTGCCGCTCACCCTCGTGCTGTTGTGCCTGCTCGTCTATCCGGTGTTCCGGCTGTTCGCGATCGCGATGCCGGACGGACTGGGGTTCGGGGCGTTCGTGGACTATTTCCAGAACGCCGCGCGGGTCCGCTCGCTGATCGTCACGTTCCGCGACAGCGCGGCCGTTGCCGTGCTCGCCACCGCGATGGGTTTCGTGCTGGCGTGGACGCTGGTTGCAAGCCCGTCGCGCCTGCTGCGGGGCTTCGTCTGGCTCGCGGTTTCGCTTCCGCTCCTCATGGGAACCGTTGTGAAAAACTACGCGCTGCTGCTGCTTCTGCAGCGGCGCGGCGTGGTCAACTCCCTGCTCGTCGGCAGCGGCCTCGTCGATCAGCCCCTGTCGCTGCTCTACAACGAGGCGGCGGTGGTGATCGGCATCCTCTACACGCTGCTGCCCTATGCGGTCGTACCCATCTTCGCGACCCTGCTCACCATCAATTTCGACATGATCCGCGCTGCCGAAAGCATGGGCGCCGGCCGCTTTACCGCGATCCGCACCGTCGTGCTGCCTCTCGCCCTGCCGGTGATGATCGGAACCGCCATGCTGATCTTCGTGGTGTCCGTCGGCTTCTATGTGGTTCCCGTCGTGCTCGGAGGCCCGACCTCGCCCTTCATCGCCACGCTGATCCAGAATGACATGGAGCAGTTCTTCGACCTGAAGAGCGCCGCCGTGGCGGCCATCATCCTCATCGCGCTGTCGCTCGCCGCGATCGTCGCCACGCTGGCGGTGATCGGCGCCGACCAGTTCCGCAAGTCCGTGGGGTCGTGATGCATCGGTTCGGGAACCTCGCCGGCCGCTGCTGCTACTGGGCAGCGCTCGCCGCCATTCTCGCCTTCCTCGTCGTACCGGCGGCGCTCGTCGTCTGCCTGTCGTTCTCGAACGATGCGATGATCGCCTTTCCGCCGCGGAGCTGGGGCGTCGGGAACTACGCGAAGCTCGCGGCGAGCCCGCGCTGGCTCAACGCCGCCGGGCTTTCGCTCGCCCTCGCGGTCTGCGTCGCCGCCCTGGCGACGGTCGTCGCCGTCCCCGCTGCCTTCGCGTTTCAGCGAACCCGCCTGTCGCGGCTGGGCGCGCTGTCGCTCGCCGGGGTAACGCCGATGCTCGTGCCCCAGACGGCCTACGCCATCGGCATGTACATGATGATGGCCCAGCTCGGGCTTCTCGGCAGCGCGCCCGCGCTTGTCGCCGCCCAGCTCGCGATCTGCTTTCCCTACATATTCGTGATCGTCCGCGCCCAGCTCTCGCGGATGACGCCGGACCTCGACCTCGTCGCGATGACCATGGGCGCGTCGCGGCTGCGAGCCTGGACCGGGATCAGCCTGCGTTTGCTGCTGCCGGCCGTGCTGTCGGGCGCGCTCCTGTCCTTCCTCACCAGCTTCGACGAGGCGGTTTTCGCGAACTTCCTGTCCGGTCCCGGCCTCGTGACCCTGCCGAAGGCGATCTTCGATTCCGTGCGCCTTGGCGTCGACCCGGTGATCACGGCGATCTCAACGCTGCTGATGCTGTTCACGGCGGTCGTGCTCGGGCTTTCCACTCTCCTGCGCAGGAAGAGCGCGCAATGACCGCACCCCTCGAACTGCGCCGCCTCACCAAGCGGTTTCACGCCTTCAATGCCGTCGACGACGTCTCGCTCACGGTTGCGGCCGGCGAGTTCGTCGCCGTGCTCGGCCCGAGCGGTTCGGGCAAGACGACGATGCTGCGCCTGCTGGCCGGCTTCGACATGCCGAGTTCGGGCGCCATCATCATCGGCGGCCGGGACGTTTCGGGGCTCGCGCCGGGCGAGCGCAACATCGGCATGGTGTTCCAGCACTACGCGCTGTTCCCTCACCTCACGGTCGCGCGCAACATCGCGTACGGGCTGAGAATGCACGGGTGGGACGCGGAGCGGCGCAAGGCCCGCGTCGGCGAACTCCTCTCCATGATCCGCCTCGAGAGCGCTGGCGAGCGGCTGCCGCACCAGCTTTCCGGGGGCCAGCAGCAGCGCGTCGCGATCGCCCGGGCTCTGGCCTATTCCCCGAGCGTGCTGCTGATGGACGAACCGCTCGGCGCGCTCGACCGCGCGCTCCGCATGGAGATGACCGAGGAAATCCGACGTATCCACCGGGCGCTCGGGACCACCTTCATCTATGTCACCCATGACAGGGACGAGGCGATGACGCAGGCCGACCGCATCATCGTGATGCAGAAGGGCCGGATCGACGCCGACGGTACGCCCGAGCAGCTGTTCGAACGGCCGCCGACCGCGTTCGTCGCCGAGTTCTTCTCCGGCATGAACGTGATGCCGGCGCAGGCGCTCGGCTTGGGGAGCGGGCAGATCGCCGTCGCGCCCGGAAGCATCCTCTTCACCAGGCCGGCCGGCTCTGCCGCCAGTGTGCCGGCGACCGTCAAGGATCGCCTGTTCCTGGGAGACCGGCACGTCCTGGTCCTGACCTCGCCGGCGTGTCCGCAGCCGCTGCGCGCCTACGTTCCGACCCGTTCGCCCGCCCCCGAGATCGGGGCCATGGTCGACATCTTCATTCCCGAAGACGCACTCATCGCGCTGCCATGACCCCTGCCGCCTCATCCTTGCGCGCTTCGCGCTCCGGTTTGCACGGCCGATGAGCGCCTGACGCCCGCGATTGCGCGCCCGAATCCCCGTGCATAACCGGATCGTCGGTGTACATTCGGGCGGACGCGCCGGACGATCACGCTTTCGCCATGCGAGGCGGTGAAGACGGGGCCTTCGCCCGTTTCGCCGACGGCACGCGGTCGCGCGCAATCGGCGCGCGCCATTCCACCGTGCCGCCCGGTCGCATCATGAGCCCGACGTCCCGATGACCTCCACGCTCCGCCCGGTCCTCTCGCTCCTTCTCGGCACGACCTTGCTGCTGGTCGGCAACGGGCTGCAGTTCACGCTTCTGCCCCTCAGCGGCGCGGCCTATCACTTCAGCGCGACCCTGCTCGGCCTGATGGGCTCGGCCTATTATGTCGGCTTCGTCGCCGGGTGCCTGATCGCGCCGTTCCTGGTTCAGCGCGCCGGCCACATCCGGGCGTTCACCGCCATGGTCGGCACGGCGGCGGCGACCGTGCTCGGCCACGCGCTGGTGATCGATCCCATCGCCTGGATCGTGCTGCGCGCCATCACGGGCTTTTGTCTCGCCGGGCTCTACCTGATCATCGAGAGTTGGCTGAACGACCGGGCGACGAACGAGAACCGCGGCCTGATCATGTCCGCCTATATCGTCGTCAATTTCGGTGCCATCACCGGCGGCCAGATGCTGGTGACCCTCAACCCCATCACCACCTTCAATTCCTTTGCCATCGCCTCCATCCTCTGCTCGCTCGCCGTGATCCCGGTCGCCCTGACGCGCTCCGCGCAGCCCGCCCCCATCGCCAAGGTGAAGTTCGATCCGCTGCCGCTCTACCGCGCCGCGCCGGTCGGCATCGTCGGCGTTTTCATGATCGGCGTCGCCAACGGCGCGTTCTGGAGCCTGGGGCCGGTGTTCGCCACCGGCAACGGGCTCGACGTCAACGATTCCGCGACGCTGATGAGCGTCGCCGTGGTCGCCGGCGCGCTGTCGCAGTGGCCGGTCGGGCAACTCTCCGACCGCTTCGACCGCCGCAAGGTGCTGGCGGCGCTGCTCATCTGCGCGGCGCTGTCCGGCATCGCGCTGTGGCGCGCCCCGTCGGACGTGACGATGCTGATGATCTTCGGCGCCCTGTTCGGCGCGCTGACCCTGCCCGGCTATTCGCTGGCCGCCGCCCACGCCTACGACAAGACGCCGCCGGGCGGCTACGTCCAGACCGCGACGACCGTGCTGCTCGCCAACGGCGCGGGCTCGATCTTCGGCCCGGCGCTCGCCTCGCTCATGATGGCGCGGCTCGGGCCTTCGTCGCTGTTCCTGTTCACGGCGTCGATGCAGACGCTGCTGCTGATCTTCGTGCTGGTGCGCATCCGCGTGCGTCAGCCGACATCCGCGGAGACCAAGGCCGCGTTCGACATGCCGGCGACGGCGCCCGTCGCGGGCCCGATCACGCCGTCCAAGGCCGACGCCGCCGATATCGCGGCGTCCCCGCAGCAACCCGCCGCCTGACGCCCCGGCGGCAGGCCGCTTCCGGGCCGTGGAGCCCGGTCACGACAGGAGATCGACCGACCGATGCGTCCAGGAAAATCGCCCCGCTTCACGCTGTGGACCCTCGCCGTGGTGGCCGTGCTCGGCGTCGGAATCGCCGTTGCAGGCTGGGCCGGCTCGCGCCTGTTTGGCGGGAGCTCTTCCGCCGTCACCATCGGCGGGCCGTTCACGCTCACCGGCACCGACGGCCAGCAGGTCACGCAGAAGAATTTCGAGGGCAAGGCCCGGGCGATGTTCTTCGGCTTCACCTACTGCCCGGACGTGTGCCCGACCACGCTCGCGGACGCCGGCAACTGGCTGAACGCCCTCGGCGACAAGGCCAAGGACATCAATTTCGTGTTCGTGTCCGTCGATCCGGAGCGCGACACGCCGAGCCAGATGAAGGACTATCTCTCCGCGTTCGATCCGCGCATCGTGGGGCTGACGGGCTCGATGGACGAGATCAAGAAGATCGAGCGGAACTATCGCGTCTATGCGCGCAAGGTGAAGACCGGCGAGGGTCCGGACGACTACACCATGGACCACTCCGCCTCGGTGCTGCTGTTCGACCGAGACGGCAATTTCGCCGGCGTCGTCGACTACACCGAGCCCGAGGCGGAGACGATCGAGAAGCTGAAGAAGCTGGTCGGCTGAGCGGCTCCCGCGACGGGCGGACCGCGATCAGCCGATCTGGCCGCGGTTGCGCAGGAAATGGTCGGCGAGGACGATGGCGAGCATCGCCTCGCCCACCGGAACGGCGCGGATGCCGACGCAGGGATCGTGACGGCCGCGGGTCATCACGTCGATTTCCTCGCCCGAGGCGGTGATGCTGCGCCGGGGCGTGAGGATCGAGGACGTCGGCTTCACCGCGAAGCGCGCGACGATCGGCTGGCCCGAGGAGATACCGCCGAGAATGCCGCCGGCATGATTTGAAAGGAAGACGGGCTTGCCGTCCTCGCCGATGCGCATCTCGTCGGCGTTCTCCTCGCCGGAAAGCGCCGCGGCGGCGAAGCCCTCGCCGATCTCCACGCCCTTGACCGCGTTGATCGACATCAGCGCCGAGGCGATGTCCTGGTCGAGCTTGCCGTAGAGCGGGGCGCCGAGACCCACCGGAACGCCTTCCGCCACCACTTCGATCACGGCGCCCGTCGACGAGCCTTCCTTGCGCACGCCGTCGAGGAAGATTTCCCACTCGGTGGCGGCCACGGGATCCGGGCAGAAGAACGGATTGTTGTCGACCTCGCTCCAGTCCCAGCGGGAGCGGTCGATGACGTGCGGCCCCATCTGCACCAGCGCGCCCCGGATGGTGACGCCCGGCAGCACCTTGCGCGCCACCGCGCCGGCGGCCACCCGCATCGCGGTTTCGCGCGCCGACGAACGCCCGCCGCCGCGCGGATCGCGCAGGCCGTACTTGGCATCATATGTGAAATCGGCATGGCCCGGCCGGTAACGGTCGGCGATGTTGGAATAGTCCTTCGAGCGCTGGTCGACGTTCTGGATCTCGAGCGCGATCGGCGTGCCGGTGGTGCGCAGGTTGCCGTCGGCGTCGGTGACGACGCCCGACAGGATGCGCACCTCGTCCGGCTCGCGGCGCTGCGTGGTGAAGCGCGACTGGCCGGGACGGCGGCGGTCGAGGAACGCCTGGATCTCCGCCTCGCTGACGACGAGGCCGGGCGGGCAGCCGTCGACCACGCAGCCGATGGCGGGACCGTGGCTTTCGCCCCAGGTCGTGACGCGGAACAGGTGACCGAAGGTGTTGTGCGACATGGGACCGGGCCGGCTGGGCTGAGGAAAGGCCGGATGCCGGTCTTGCGACCGCCAGGGCGTCCGGCGTCGTGCGTTTCTTAAGCGCGCCGGCCACCCCGGTCAAACACCGCACGCGCACGGCCGGCATGCCGGGATGGCGGGGACGGGAACGCGGGGCTTCGCACGGGACGGGGCGCTCACCGGCCGATCCTGCGAACGGCATGGTGGAGCCTGTCATGGACAGCGGCTAAGCTCACATCCCGACAGGCCCAGCACGGCTTCGACAGACGGCGCCAAACTCTTGGTTCAAGACCAAAATTCGTCGGCGCCGGCCCCTGTTCATCGCCCCCGACTGTCTCTAGTTTGGGCCAGCTTGCGCATAGTGAGGGAGAACGGAAGCAGATGTGTACGCTCGACGGATGCGGCGAATCCGCAAAGATGCCTCCCCTGGTCATCACGCCGACCGACCGGCGCGCTTTTCTCGCGGGGCTCGCGGCGCTTCCGCTCGCGGCCGTGCTGTCCGATTCCGCCCTCGCCCAGGCCGCGGCCGCCAAGGCCGAGCCGTTCACGTTCCAGACCATGGGCAACCGCACCGCGTCGGGCGTGATCGCCAAGCCGGCGCAGTGGCCGGCGCCGGCGGTCGTGCTCGTCCATGAGTGGTGGGGCCTCAACGACCAGATCAAGGCCGTGGCGGTCGAACTCGCCAACCAGGGCTATGTCGCCATCGCCATCGATCTCTACGGCAAGCCGGCCACCACCGATCCCGCCGCCGCGAAGGCGATGATGGCCGCCCTCGACACCGAAGCCGCCCTCGACGTGATGGCCTCGACGATCTACTGGGCGCGCGACCAGACGTTCGTGAACGGCAAGGTCGGCACGGTCGGCTGGTGCTTCGGCGGCGCGTGGTCGCTCAACGCCTCCATGTCCGCGCCGGTCGACGCGACGGTCATCTATTACGGCAATGTCGAGCGTTCGGTGAATCAGCTGCGCTCGCTGGTGGGGCCGGTGATCGGCCACTTCGGCACCAAGGACACCTCGATCCCGGAATCGATGGTGAAGCAGTTCGCCGAGAACATGCAGGCCGCGGACAAGTCGCTCACGGTCTACTGGTACGACGCCGACCACGCCTTCGCGAACCCGACCGGCGCTCGCTACGACGCGGCGGACGCCGCGCAGGCCTGGGAA